>CAZONN010000241.1:0-2357 GCA_964581235.1 uncultured Amphibacillus sp. | reverse complement strand
TCAATAAATTGCCAGGCTTGGGTGAATTCTTCTTGTTTGTAGTTCGCTTTTGCTTTGACTTCTTTCACCTTCTGCTCGACTTGATCCGTAGTTAAATCATCGAAAAATAACATCGTTGCGACCAGCTCTAAAAAACGAGCCGGTTGATCGTTGAGTCGTTCAACAAGATCTTTGCAAACTGGCAAGTCATCTGGAGCTTGGTCAAGAAATTGCCTGCCCTCGTCGTTAAGTATGTAGTGATACTGAATGTAACTTTCCTTCGTTTCTTTTTGCTCAGTTAAAAAACCAAGGTTACAAAGTTCTTCAATCCGTAATGTTAGTTCTTCTGAATATGGGCCGTAAAAATGAAAGCCAAATTTTTCATTGAAAGGTAGGCCAGTTTTCTTTAATATATAAATCATTTTTTGTAATTTTTTTCGACCAATCACTTCGTTGGCATCAGTGAAAAATCGGATTAAGCGTGCGTGGTTTAGTAGCATGTTGTCACTCCTATTTCATCCCTAATAATACTTGTATTTGCTGCTTTTCTTGGCTGTCAGGTAATTTTTTTATTAAATCGGCTGGATAATACAGTTTGTGATCCGTTCGTCTTTTGCCTGAGATCGATTCAACAATTTCCGATGCTTGTGATAATTCTTTTAACTCGCCATTTTCCATCTGTAAATAAATCGGCATCCGTTCCCCTTCTTCACCCGGTCGGTAAAAGTCGTACGGTAAATCAGATGATGAATCGACGACTAAATAATAGTCGGGATTAATCTTGACTTCGTTAAATAATTGCTTTAATTGTTGTAGTTTACCCAGATCATTTTTTAAATCAAAATTACTGTATTTAAACAGTTTTCGATTTAAAAATCGGTAGCAAAGATCGGCTAACATCTGATCTTTTTCTTCTGCCCACATTTGGAAATAGTAGAGCATAATTGATTCGTCCATTTTAATATAAGCTTCGACGGTAATATTGCCGGTGAAAAATGCATCAAAGTGCGTTGGTTCTTGCTGGAACGGATAAGCGTCATTATGTAACTCCTTGACACGTTGGAGAATTTTTGACAAAAGCACTTCAGCACTTCGGCTCACTGGGTGAAAATAGACTTGCCAGTACATTTGATAGCGGCTCATAATGTAGTCTTCGACAGCGTGCATGCCGGATGATTTAATGACAATTTTGTCGTCAAGCGGGCGCATGACTCTTAGAATTCGGGCCATGTCGAAGTGGCCGTAGCTTACGCCTGTGTAGTAGGCGTCGCGCTGTAAGTAGTCCATTCGATCGGCGTCAATTTGGCTTGAGATTAGGCTGACAATCAGTTTGTCGTGGTATGTTTTATTGATCACTTCAGCGACTTTTTTCGGGAAGTCGGGGTTTACTTTTGTTAAAATTTGATTGACTTCTGTGTCGCCTAGGATAATTTGTTTAGTAAAGTGTTCGTGATCGAGATTGAAAACTTTTTCAAAGCAATGTGAATATGGGCCGTGTCCGAGGTCGTGGAGCAAGGCTGCGGTTAGGCACAACAGGCGTTCTTCACGGTTCCAGTTCAATTGGTCTGTGAAATTTTCTAAAATCCGGCGAATGATTTCATAGACACCGAGTGAGTGGTTGAAGCGGCTATGTTCGGCGCCGTGAAAGGTAATAAAAGTCGTACCGAGTTGTTTAATTCGGCGCAGGCGTTGAAATTCTCTGGTGCCGATTAAGTCCCAGATGACTTGATCGCGGACGTGGACATAGCTATGAACTGGATCTTTAAAAACTTTCTCTTCGTCGAGCTGAGCGTTTTGATAGGCCATGTGGATTTCCTCCAGTTTTGTCGAATTAGCTTCTGTTCTTTTTTCATTATATAATAGATTCGTGCAATCTTAAAGAGGAGATGACAATGAGCGTGGATAAATGGCAGGAGATTTTTTCAGAGAAAAGTGTTCGTTTGATTGATCAGCGTTCTAGCGAGCTGAAGGTGTGGGAGTCGTTTGCGGTTGATGATGCGTTGGCTGAGGCGATTCATCTGGATGGTTCAGCACCTGTTGTACGTGTCTGGACGCATCCGAAGTCGGTCGTACTCGGCATTGCTGATTCGCGCTTGCCTTATTTATTAGATGCCGCTCGTTGGTTGCGGGAGCAAGGTTATCAGCCGGTTGTGCGTAATTCGGGTGGGCTTGCGGTTGCGTTGGACGAGGGTGTTTTAAATATTAGTTTATTGATCAATGATCAGGGGTCGATTGGGATCCATGAGGGTTACGATAAAATGGTTCGGTTTATGAAGGCGTTATTGGCCGATTGGACGGATCAGATTGAAGCCTTTGAGGTTGTCGGTTCTTACTGTCCTGGTGATTACGATTTGAGTATTGGCGGGAAGAAGTTTGCT
>CAZONN010000240.1:0-2371 GCA_964581235.1 uncultured Amphibacillus sp. | reverse complement strand
AGGTTGGTCATGCGATTCAACACGACCGTGGTTATGTGATGTTAAGATTTAGAACCGCTCTTTTACCAATTGCTAGCTTAGGTTCACGCATGGCACCAATCTTCCTGATTGCAGGTTTTCTGTTTGCTGGATTGGAGTCGTTAGTTGGTGTAGGAATTGGTTTGTTTGCTGCAGCGGTCTTATTTCAACTTGTTACATTACCTGTTGAGTTTAATGCCAGTACTCGTGCGAAGAATCAATTAGTTTCGATGGGCATGGTAATGAGAAATGAAGAGGGTGGTATTAGTAAAGTACTAAATGCAGCAGCCCTAACATATGTAGCGAGTACTTTAATAGCTGTCCTACAATTGCTAAGATTGATTATGATGTTCGGTGGCCGTCGCCGATAAATAAATGATAACTTTGAAAAGCCTAACAAATCACACGTTTGTTAGGCTTTTATTGTGAATTTTTCAGCTAATCTTATGATCGATAACTTGATTGTTTATTATTAATGACACAAATACTTAAAGACTTTCAAGAAGATGCCGATATAAGAATAAAGTAATCTGTAGAGGAGATGGCATAAGCATGGATGTCAGTAAAGTAATCTCTGGGCCAAATTATGCTTCACAAACGAGTAATCAAACACAAGTGACTAATCATTCACAGAAAAAAACTACTGAAGATGTAAAGAAGAATGTTAATGGTGTACTTCAACAAAAAACGTTGTACTCACAAGCTCGGACTCATGGGAGCCAACTTGTTGATAAAGCAGATATTGAAGGAATGATTGAAGGACTGAATGATTTTTTGGAGCCGGTCAATACATCGGTACGTTTTGTACTACACGATAAACTTGATCGATATTACGTAAAAGTTGTTGATTCAGTAACTCAAGAAACAGTTCGAGAAATTCCTCCAGAACAAATGTTGGATATGTATGCGGCGATGGCAGAATTCATGGGACTAATTGTTGATGAGAAAATTTAAAAGGAGTGATTACAAATGGGTATGAGAGTCGGTGGTTTAGCTACTGGAATGGATATTGATGGCATTGTCAAGGACTTGATGGCAGCTGAGCGCATTCCATTAGATAAATTAGAGCAAGATAAAACGAGGATTGAATGGCAACGAGACGCATTTCGTGATGTGAACTTAATGTTACGTGAATTAAGTGACAAGATGATTTATGATATGAAATTGAGCAGTACGTACAATACAAAGTCAGCGACATCGTCTAACGGTGCAGTTACAGCAAGAGCTGGATCTGGAGCGTCTGAAGGTAGTTATAATATTAAGGTAACGCAGTTAGCCCAAAGTGCGATTAATGCAACAGTTGGAACACTTTCTAAAGATGGAGAAAAGATTGATCCATTTGCGCCTTTAAGTGAGCAGATAAGTAAGCTCGCTAAGTCTGGTGATGAAGGGGTCAATATTGAGATTCCAACACAAATTAGTTTTAGAACATATCAAAATAGTAGTGAGGGAACACTCCATACAATCGATGTAACTGCAGACGATACACTAAACAGTATTTTAACAAAGATTACGAATCAAGATAATGGCGTCCGTGCATTTTATGATGTGCAATCTGACCGTGTGATCATGGAGCGAACAAGTGCAGGAGATTTCAATCCTAATGGAGCAGAAATAGATTTTAGTGAAGACTCTGGTTTCTTTACAAATGTATTCGGTATGACTGCTCAAGAACAAGGCGGTACCGATGCTGTTTTCGAATACAACGGTATCGAGCTCACTTCAAAAACAAACTCAACAACATTAAATGGCATTACATTTACGTTTAACGATATAACTGAGCGGACAAATATTAATATTACCAATGACACAGAAGCGGCCTTTGATAATATTAAGGATTTCGTTGATAAGTATAATGAATTGATAGATAAAATTAATGGTAAGGTAACTGAAGAACACCACCGTGACTATCCACCATTGACTTCAGAGCAAATGGCTGATATGTCAGACCGTGAAATCGAAATGTGGGAAGAAAAAGCGCGTAGTGGCTTGCTGAGACGTGATCCTATCCTAACAAATGCATTATCACAAATGCGTCAAGCATGGACTGGACGTGTTGCCAATGACGGTGCGTATTCACACTTATCACAGATCGGTATCTCTACAACCGCCAACTATATGGATGGTGGAAAATTAGAGATTAACGAAAATAAATTAAGAACTGCCCTCCAAGAAGATTCTGATGCTGTTTACAAATTATTTTCTAATAACGTTGAGGGTACAGAGCGTGGATTGATCAATCGATTAGAGGATGCGATTGATCGGACAACCGATCGAATTAATCATCAAGCAGGTCGTACGACACAGCAACCGCACCAATATGCACTCGGCCGTCGTTTAGTTGGAATGGATG
>CAZONN010000239.1:0-2401 GCA_964581235.1 uncultured Amphibacillus sp. | reverse complement strand
GCTGTGTTAGCAGACTCAACGAACGAAAATGATTCATTAAATGGGTAACGCCCGTTATTAAGTACGCGATAACAAATCGGCGTTAAGATGCAACCGATTAAAAAGATAATGACAAAGTGAAGCATGGCGATTGGTCCGATCAAGAATAAATAAATTAGCATCAAAACGACAATAATGGGGACAAACAGTTGAATGATAAATGCTTTCAAAGTTCCACGATAAAAAACAGATTGATCACGAACTGGCAGGACTTGATATAAATAAGCACCGTTCGCTTTTGCTGAATATTTGAGCATATAAACAATTGTTGGAATCGCTAGCAATGAAAAATAACCATATAAATAGTCAATCTCTGGATTCACACCATAGCCATCAATAAACATCATTGTAATCATAAACAAAGGTAGCGCAATTGAAATACCAAGTGCTGGATAGACTTTTAATTTAAATTCACGTTCCTGGCTTAACATCACTCGAGCAAAATCAAACACGGCTTGCTCCTGTTGATCACGACTGATCCATTTGGCAATTTTTCGAGTAAACCATTGTTTCTTCTCCTTTTTCGCTGTTGATGCATTTAACAATTTGGCCAAATTCTGTTCAAAAGCAGGCATTGCTTTAAAATAAATCAACAACGAAACAATTGGCACAATGACTGCAAGACTCGCAGCAATGATTAAGAATTGATTTGTGTTTTTGTTCAATAATACGTCAAAAACAGCACTAAACCAAAATGGCGGTAACAGCAATTGCCACCACTTAACAGGAAATTCTAACGATACACCTATCAAGCCAATCGAACGCCCAATAAATTGATAAATAAACACTAATGCAATCGACAAAAATATTTGCACATAATTAATTAAATTTCTTAATTTTTCACCATCAAAAAACTTTAATATGACCATATAAAAGAGTGCAGTCACAACAATACAAAACAAGCTAATCAAGATCAAAGTCACAAATAAAATAACTGAAAACAGCAGGCCATGGAATAAACTCGCTACGACAAACGGGATCAGTAATAATGCACCAGCTAATTGGATCATATAAATTACGACATGGACAAATTTTGCAACTGAGATTGTTCGCTGATCGATTGGCTTTGTATCTAAAACAACTTTATCCCTAACATCAAGTAACACAGATGAAAAATCTGAGATCATTGTTGTCATTAAAATAAACATCACAATTGTAAACGCAATTGCGAGCGATAAGTAAAACTCCTCAGCATAATATAAAAATGGGATTAATAGCAATCCTAAAAATGCATATAACAAAAGTGAGGTCACAAATGGTGTGATAATAGGTTCTTTCTTTTGCGCTTGATTGCCGATAATCGTTGGTACGCGACGTTTATCCATCGTTAATTTAAAGCCAACAATTAATCGCACCGTTCGGTATTCAACACCACATAAACGAAACAGCCAACTAAAACGATCGAGAATTTTTAATGAAAATAATTGATTCATTTTAGTCAACTCCTTGAATAATCTCAACGATCTCTGTTGCCGTCTGTTCATGTTGATCAAAGCCCGTCAATTGGTTGAAAATTTGTTCAAGCGTCCCTTCTTTGTTTTGCGCTTGTAAGTCGGTAAACGCCCCATCAGCGATGATCTCACCTTGATTTAAAATCACAATCCGATCACTGATTTTTTCGACAACGTCCATAATGTGTGATGAGTAGAAAATCGTCTTGCCCGCTCGAGCTAATTGATCCATCATTTCTTTAATGATCATCACACTATTGGCATCAAGCCCAGACAGAGGCTCGTCAAAGAAAAGTAGATCGGGATTATGTATCAAACTCGCAATCATTAAGAGCTTTTGCTTCATCCCTTTTGAAAAACTTGAAATCTTCGTCTGCTTCACTTTTGTCAGTTCAAATTTTGCCAGTAAAGCATCAAGCTTGAGTTCAATTTCAGCTTGATCCATCCCGTACATTTGGCCGATAAATTGGATATATTCTGATGCCGTCAAATCATCATAAATCTCACCATTCTCAGGAACATAACCAATTTTCCGTTTATAATCAACAGGGTTATCACGGATGTTATTACCAAAAACAAAGACATTGCCATGATAATTAGTCAGCAATCCAAGAATAATTTTGACGGTCGTACTTTTTCCAGCCCCATTCGGACCGATATAACCAATGATTTCACCGCGTTTAACTTTTAAATTCACCTGATTAAGCACTTGCTGGTTATCGAATCGAATCGACAAATCGCTTAACTCCAAAATCGTTTCCTCTGTCATTGATCATTCCTCCTCTTTACTTAGTTTTAGTCTAACATATTCTGCTAATTAGTTAAGCTGTTATTTTAGCAAAAAGCATTTTCAACTAATAAAAACTGCACCCCTAATCGTTAAATTAACTTTAACAACTAGAGATGCAGCC
>CAZONN010000238.1:0-2456 GCA_964581235.1 uncultured Amphibacillus sp. | reverse complement strand
TTTACCAAGGTTGGTCGAGTCAACACGAACAATTCTGTTGGCAAATTGTTAAAGGGCAACCATTGTTTGAGCAATTGTGGGCAAGAGCCAACCAAGTCGATCTTGACTCGCAAGTGAAACGAATTAAATAAGCTTAAAAGTCATGGCTGTTGCTCCTGAATTTTAGTAAAGCTTCTCCTTGTAAAAAAACAAAAGGAGCTTCAGCCATTCAAGCTAAAACTATTCGATAGGAAACTCTGATAATTAATACTTAATTGTTGAGTTAAAGTTGTGTTATCCTTGATAAACTCTAAGAATCGATTTTTTATGATAGAATTTAAAAAACCGAACAGTTTGTGCTTGATCTGTTCGGTTTTAATCGTTAGTAAATTACTTGCGTTTCTTAACGCGTCCAAGTCCCATTGCTTTTTTAGCTTTTGCTAATGTTTTATTAGCAACTTGACTAGCCTTTTCTGCACCTAGATCTAAAATATCATCTAATTCTTGTGAATCGATAATTTCATGATAGCGATCTTGAATTGGTTTTAACGTTTCAACAACAGCATCTGCAACATCTTGCTTGAATTGTCCATAACCAATACCTTGATATTTTTCTTCGATTTGGTCTAGTGTCTGGTTAGAGCAGCTAGCTAGAATCGTCATTAAATTACTGACGCCAGGTTTTTCTTCTTTATCAAAACGGACAACACCATCAGAATCTGTCACTGCACTCTTAATTTTTTTCTCAATTTGTTTTGGTTCGTCTAACATGTAGATTGTAGCTTTTTGATTGGCATCTGATTTACTCATTTTTCTAGTTGGTTCTTGGAGTGACATAATGCGTGCACCAACTTCAGATACTTTGATTTTTGGTACTGTGAAAATATCATTGAATTTATTATTAAATCGTTGTGCTAAATCACGCGTTAATTCTAAGTGTTGTGTTTGGTCATTTCCAACAGGTACAAGGCTTGTGTTATAAAGTAAAATATCAGCGGCCATCAATGGCGGATATGTTAGTAATGCTGATGACACGGCTTCTTTTCCTTGTGATTTATCTTTAAATTGTGTCATTCGTTCAAGTTCACCTATATAACTTTGTGTTTGCATAATCCATCCTAGTTGTGTGTGGGCTGGGACTTCTGATTGAATAAATAATGTTGCTTTTTTATGGTCGAGTCCACTAGCGAGGTGTAGAGCAGCTAGTGCTCGAATGTTGTTGCGTAATTTTAGTCGGTCTTGTGGTACGGTAATTGCATGTTCATCTACAATACAAAAGTAGCAATCGTAATCTTCTTGTAATTCGACAAATTGTTTCATTGCTCCTAAGTAGTTCCCAAGTGTCAGTGAACCACTTGGTTGAATACCTGAAAAAATTGTTTCCATTTCCTTCACCAATCCTTTTTTATTTGGTTAAATAAATCTCATAATAGAGAAGTTTTTTTAAAACATGAATACTTATAGATGAAACCATGATATTAAACGTGAAGGGCAGCCAAAACAAATGATTTGAACGGCCGGCGGTGACTTCAGCGCCCAATGTCCATAGTTAGATTCAATAACGCTAAAAACAAAAAAACTCATGTTCCGATAGTTATGGTAGGGACGAATAAACCGCGGTGCCACCCTAATTATCTCGGAAATGAGATCACTTATGATCTGATAACGCTAGATCGAAACGGTATGGTTAGACATACGTGCTCAAAAGTCCCAATTTCATCATAGCTTGGTGTCTGTTTTCAGCGACCAGACTCTCTGTCAAACCAGTGGCTGTGAATCCTTAACTTTATCGATGCACATGAATATAATTATCCACATTATAAACAATTCGAACGTGTATAGCAAGCAGACTTTAAAAATATGTTTTACAAAGTTAGCGTGTTGGAACTGTCGAATAATCAAATTTCTTTAAAAAGTAAGTGAACGTGTTATAATATGGACAGGATAATTAAGAAATTAAATATAGGCTTGAAAGGATTTTTTATTATGAAAATAGAAGCAACTGATCGAGCTTTAAAATGGTTCAAAGAAGACTATGGCGTACGGGAAGATGAGTATGTAAAGTTTTTTCCGCAAATTTATGGTACAAGTCCCGTCCAGAAAAACTTTGCCTTAGCATTCTTAAAAGTTGATAATCCAATTGGAGATGCAACAGTGATTGAACATGGTCAAGTTCGTTTTTTTGTTGAACATGATGATCTATGGTTTTTTGATGGTCACGATCTGTCAATTGATTATCTTGATGATCAAGATGAAGTTATTTTTGAATATCATAAGGCATAATGAACGTAGCACTGAAAAAAAACACAGTCATTTTTTTATGGTGACTGTGTTTTTAGTTTACATCAATTTCTTTAATCGTCCAGTCCATTCGGCACTGAAATCATTTTGAAATGCTTGTCTAAACCACCAAATTGTTGCATGATTACTCGTGTTCTTAACTAGATTTTTGTATTATGAAATTGACTCATTTAGAT
>CAZONN010000237.1:0-2460 GCA_964581235.1 uncultured Amphibacillus sp. | reverse complement strand
ACCATAGTAGCGCAATAAACTTTTGTTGATTGAATATTGCTCGATACTCAATTGTTCTGCAAGTTGCTCTGCATTCTTGACAGCTGAACGATTAATTTTATTCCAAGCAACTGACGCGTTAACTGGTTCGTCATTAGTCAAATAATCCTCTGATAAATGAGTTAATACAGTGTAACCCGGTGCAGATATTGGCTCCCATGTTGGGCGTTTCATTATCCCGACAATGGTAAACTCTCTTGTATGTTGATTTGACAATGTTTCTAGAGTCACGTCAGCTTCTCCTGTTACAAGTGAGCTGGATTGGTCTAAAAACTCATCATAATCAATAACAGTTCGCTGACAAATTTCTAATGTAATCGATTCACCGATCTCGTAAGCAACTTTTCCATTTGTTTCAATGTGGGCTGAAATCAATAGTTCATTTTCATTTGTTGGAAGTTTTCCTTCGATTAATTCAATTGGAAACTTTTCAAATCCCTGCTCATTGTACTCTCTGACAAATAAATAAGGTTTATAATCATTTTCTCCGTCTACTAAATAGGCATAGCCTTCGTCTCTCGATAGAATAATTGATTTCGTGTTCTCATCAGCATGAATCGTTGCAAGTTGCTCTTGATTCACGTTCCGATAAAGAACGTTCCATTCACCGGTACGAGACATTTCTTGTTGTTGTAATAGCGACATAAAAGACACTGCCAAAGTCGAGACTGCAGTTAACATTGCAACAGATATAATCACACCAATAATGGTGACAAGTGTTCTGCGCTTGTTCTCCTTCAAATGACGTAGTGTTAATTTGTTGATGATATTCATGGACGAACCACCTCATCTTTGGCGATCTGACCATCTTTAATCGTAATAATGCGATCAGCCTGAAGCGCAATCCGTTCATCATGCGTAATCATGATTAATGTTTGATTGTACGTTTTATTAAATAGTTTCAGTAAATCAATGATTTCTTTACTATTTTCACTATCTAAGTTCCCCGTCGGTTCATCAGCAAGTATGAGAGCAGGATTGTTTATTAGCGCTCGTCCGATTGAAACTCTTTGCTGCTGTCCACCTGAAAGTTGATTTGGCAAATGACCCATTCTTTCTTCTAGGCCGAGCGTATCAACTACTTGACTATAATGGTTTTGATCAACTTTTTGGCCATCCAATAAGATTGGTAAAGTAATATTTTCTTCGACTGTTAAGACAGGAATCAAGTTATAAAACTGATAAATTAATCCAATTTGTCTTCGTCTAAAAATCGCAAGTTGCGTTTCGTCTAAATCATAAATATCGGTGTTATCGATAAACACCTTGCCACTTGTCGGACGATCAACACCCCCAAGCAAGTGTAAGAGCGTCGATTTACCAGAACCTGACGGACCAATAATTGCAACAAATTCCCCCTTTTGAACCGTAAAAGAAACATTATCAAGCGCCTTAACCGCCGTTTCACCCTTACCATAAATTTTAGACAGATTTTCTATTTTTAAAATTTCCATTCCGTAACCTCCATTAATAAGTGTTAAGTTCAGTTTATCTGCCTAAAATGACGTTCGAGTGACTTTTAAGTGACAATTTAGTCACTTAGTGATTTGTTGATAAAATTTTATCCGAAAAATTGTCCCGCGACCTTGTTCACTTGTGACGTCTAGATGTCCATTTTGGTTAGTCACAATCGAATGCGCCATTGCCATACCTATTCCTATGCTATCTTCATTTGCATTTTTTCCTTTGAAAAATCGATTGAACAAATAAGGAAGATCTTCCTTAGCAATGCCCTTGCCATTATCTTTGATGATGAGTTCTGTATATAGAACATTTTCAGTGAATGAAAGCTCGATTGTGCCGCCTTCTGGCGTGTGTTCGACACAATTTTTCAAAATATTAATGAGCGCCTCAACCGTCCAATTCAAATCTCCTACAAAGCTGACTCCCTCTTCACCTGTGACTACAATATTCTGCTCTTTAATCTCAATCGGTATTCTGAGTGGATCTAATGCCTTTTCAATTACATTTTTGACACTTATTTTGTCTCGCTTAAACGTGACTGTTCCCGCATCAATTTTTGAAAGTTTTAATAAAGAAGTTACTAGCCATTCAATTCTTTCTAATTGCGTACTGATGTTGTGGATGAATTCTACTCTTTTAGCAGCTGGCAATTTTGCATCGCTCAACAAATCAGCTAACATTAAAGTCACTTTGTAAATATTATTTTTGAGAATACTCAGTTCACCTTCGTGGTTGTCCCGAACATCAAGCGTATAATCCCCACTGCTGATTTTTTGTAAATAAGTCGACAGCTTTTCGATTTCACGATATCGCCAAAAAGTGAATGTGAAAACAGCAATCAGAATTAAAATTGACGCAATGATCACCGCAATAACAGCAGCTTCAGGCAACAATGCTACACCCGTGATCATGGTTATACTAATCACTAAAATCGCAATAAACAAAACGCGTATTTCT
>CAZONN010000236.1:0-2466 GCA_964581235.1 uncultured Amphibacillus sp. | reverse complement strand
CAAATGATAAAGTGTCGATCTATCATTATTTAGAAGAAGCCCGTGAGTATCGTGACGGATTAGATCGGACACAGCGTGGCGCAATACCTTCATTCTATGATTTATTTGTTGATATCTTTGACCAGCCGGGAGCGATTTTAAAAGTAATCGGGTTGTTGGCTGACGAAGAAATTAGTATTAAAAACATTGAGATTTTAGAAATAAGAGAAGGCATTACTGGTGTGCTTCGAATTAGTTTTGTCTCAAAGGATGATCAATTAGCTAGTCATCGTTTATTGATGCAGAATGGTTATGAAACAACGATAGAAGAGTAAGGGAGATGATCTATATGAAAAAAATTAACTTAAAGCCGATCGGCTTGCCATTAACGGGTGACCTATCTGTACCTGGCGATAAATCAATTTCACACCGTGCGATTATATTTGGTTCACTTGCGCAAGGAAAAACGAAGATCACTCGCTTTTTAAATGGTGAAGATTGTTTAATGACGATTAAAACATTTCAGGCAATGGGTGTAAAAATTGACCAACAAGATGATCAAGTTTTAATTGAAAGTGAAGGTCTTGAAGGGTTAAGAGAGCCGTTAGAACCAATTTATTTTGGCAACTCTGGAACGACAGCTAGACTGATGCTCGGTGTTTTAGCTGGTTTGCCTTTTCACACAACAATTCATGGTGATCCATCATTGACACAACGCCCAATGGATCGCGTTCGGGATCCATTGCGTGAGATGGGAGCTAAAATTGATGGGCGTGATGACGGCAATCTGTTACCGATTGCAGTTCGAGGCCAGTCTTTATCAGGGATTACTTTTAAACCACCGATGAAGAGTGCCCAAGTAAAATCTGGTGTACTATTGGCTGGGTTACTAGCGGATGGTGAGACGACCGTGATTGAAACAACAAAAACACGCGATCACACTGAAAATTTACTCTCAGCATTTGGCGGTAAGATCAATGTTGATGGTAATACAATCACACTTAAGGGTAAACAGTCATTAACAGGGACTGAGATCGAGGTTCCAGGCGATATTTCATCGGCTGCTTTCTTTATTGTTGGTGCGTTACTCGTACCGGGAAGTCATTTAACGATTAAAAATGTTGGCTTAAATCCAACCCGAACAGGTCTGTTAGATGTTCTCAATCAAATGGGTGCTAATCTAGTGATTAAAGAAACAAAACGAGTTGGTAGGGAAGCAATCGGAGACATTACAGTTCAGTATGGGGAATTAAATCCGGTAGAAGTTGATGGTGACGTGATTCCACGAATGATTGATGAGTTTCCGATTCTCGCACTATTAGCAACTCAAGTTAATGGAAAAACAATTATCCGAGATGCAGAAGAGTTAAAACATAAAGAAACTGATCGAATCAGTGCTGTTGTTAATATTTTAAACACACTTGGTGCTAAAGTTGAAGGTACTGATGATGGCATGATTATTGAAGGAAAGACTCCATTAATTGGCGGGGAAGTAAGTTCTGATGGTGACCATCGTTTAGGGATGATGATCGCAATTGCGTCACTAATCTGTCAAGAAAACGTCACTTTAGTTGATCCAGATGTGATTAATATTTCATATCCAACATTTTTTGATGATCTCAAGATGTTGCAAGGGAAATAAAATTTAATGCAAAACAATAGCTACTATTTAAATCAAAATATGTAGCTATTGTTTTTGTCCTTTAGCTGATAATTAATCTTTACTTTACAATTAATGTAAGAGATAATTTAATTAGTGGCAAACATTACAGCGATTCAATATCCGTTTTATTTCTTATTTATCACGCCATTATTCGGATTCAATTATTTGTTTGGTTTGAATTATCAGCTTTACTCGATTATCATGTCGGTTGTTTATCTAATTTTATTCACTTTTTTGATCAAGGTTAAAAAATCATCAACGCAATAATTAAGACTTAATTCTCCGCGTTGATAAACCATCTTGATATGTTTAACGAATATTAATTGGTTCAGTTGGCTATGCGTGCTTGATATTTTACCTATATAGACAAAAACTAAACGATTATAATCATCAAACCCCGATCCAGAATAGCTCTATTTTACTATAATAAGCATCATGCTAATTTAAATTAATCATGATGTTTTAATTTCTACTCTCCAAAATTGAAATCATTCCAATACTTCGTTATGATTAAATTATTCTAAAGTTTCCTTGAAAGGTAGTTATATGTATGAA
This sequence comes from uncultured Amphibacillus sp., assembly GCA_964581235.1. Classification (GTDB taxonomy): domain Bacteria; phylum Bacillota; class Bacilli; order Bacillales; family Amphibacillaceae; genus Amphibacillus. Next base: position 269 of record CAZONN010000236.1, on the reverse strand, counting down.
TCCAATAGATCAAGCAATCCAGTTAATTGAACAAGATGAATTAAATGAAGCCGTAAGTATATTACGCGATTATGTCAGACAAGCTAGTGATAATGACTTAATCACAATAGCTGACCTATTTATTGAATTAGGCTTATTAGACGATGCTCGCACTATTTTAGAGTCGTTACTTGAAGACTACCCAGATGAATCAGATATCAGACTCGAATTAGCCGAAATATATATTGATTTGGAAAATGATGAACAAGCAATTAATCATTTAGAAGCAA
>CAZONN010000235.1:0-2473 GCA_964581235.1 uncultured Amphibacillus sp. | reverse complement strand
TCTTGAAAAATTCAAGAGCTTTTCGCAAATTTGAGTCATTCGCCTAGTATTTCCCCCATAATAAAACCCCTATGAGCAGTTACTCTTAGGGGTTGTTGACTATCTATTTAATTAATCGTAGGTAATTTCATGAACTGTGTCCTTATCTAATTGCTTAATCACTTCAACAATTAACTTAACTGCATTATCAAAATCATCTTCGTGAATAATTCCCGCATGTGAATGAATATATCGGGTTGCGATTCCAATCGATAGTGCTGGCACACCATTAGCTGTTAAATGAATCGATCCACTATCTGTTCCGCCGGCTGCAATCGATGCATACTGGTAAGGAATCTCGTTATCTTCAGCTGTTTTCAAAACAAAATCGCGTAAGCCTTTGTGTGAAACCATTGATGCATCGTAAATGATGATTTGTGGCCCCTCACCAATTTTACTATCAGCATCAGTAGGAGAAATACCTGGTGTATCTCCAGCAATACCTGTATCAACTGCAAAACCGATATCTGGCTCAATCATGTGTGTTGACGTTTTTGCACCACGTAAGCCAACTTCCTCTTGAACCGTTCCAACACCATAAACAACGTTAGGATGATCGACATCTTCTAATTGTTTTAACACTTCAATCGCGATTGCACAACCAATTCGGTTATCCCATGCTTTTGCAAGTAAGAGCTTTTCATTTTTCATCGGTTGGAATTCAAAATAAGGTACGACAGAGTCACCTGGTCTCACACCAAATGATTCAGCTTCTTCTTTGCTTGTTGCACCAATATCGATAAACATATCTTTAATTTCATATGGTTTCGTTCGTGCAGCTGCCGGCATAATATGTGGCGGTTTTGAACCAATCACACCAACCAGGTCACCTTTTTCAGTACAAACTGTCACGCGTTGGGCAAGCATGACCTGACTCCACCAACCACCAATTGTTTGAAAATATAAAAAGCCATTTTTATCTATTCGAGTGACCATTAAACCAATCTCATCTAAATGCCCTGCAACCATCACTTTAGGACCATCTTCTTGACCAACCTTCTTGGCAATCAAACTCCCTAAATTATCAGTAAAAACCTCAGTCGCATACGGTGAAATATATTTTTTCATCACCTCACGCGCTTCTTTTTCATTACCGGAAATCCCTTTTGCTTCTGTTAATTCCTTAAACATCATTAATTTTTCATTCATTATGTATGACCTCCTCATCCAACCATTATAACGAATTTTTCTGAGAATGGACAGGAAGGTGATTTTTTTACTGCTAAACAGGAGATTCATGTCTTAGTAAAATTAATCGTTACCTTACATGCCGGATACTTAGTCGATCAAGGTATATATTAACTCACTAATCACAATCAATAACACACTGACCACTCAATTTTCGTCAAACTATACAGCACAAAAAAAGACGAACCTAGTTTTAACACCAGCGCTCGTCTCCATCGATTAAATTATTTCGTTCCCGACTTACCTGACGAACCAAATCCACCTGCTGCACGATCCGTTTCAGATAAAACATCAGCTTCAACTAACTCAACTTTTAGCACCGAGGCAACGACCATCTGTGCAATTCTCATGTCCTTCTCTACTTTAAACGGTTCATTGCCATGATTGATTAAGATCACTTTAATCTCGCCCCTGTAACCTTCATCAATTGTGCCCGGACTGTTTAACACAGTAATTGAGTGCTTTAAGGCAAGCCCACTTCTCGGTCTAATTTGTGCTTCAGTTCCTTTTGGCAATTCAATTTGCAACCCTGTACCTACCAGTGTAGCTTCTCCCGGCTGAATGATCTTCTCTTCAATCGAAAATAAATCAAGACCAGCATCACCTTCGTTCGCACGATAAGGTAATTTTGCATCTTCATGCACCAATTTAATAATCAATTTTTCCGCCATTTAAACCCCTCTTTTTTTCTGAAAAATTTTCTATCGCTTGTGACAATGTTAGCTCAAAAATTCGCGTACACTGACGCGATCGGTTTTTTCTCGTGATAGATATAATAATATAATCAAACATGCGAGCATAGCAATTGATGCAATCGGTGAAATATTAACAACTGATTGACCGATTGTTGTATAGATAACGGCCATGGGTATCACTGTATAAAAAGATGCGCTCAAATAAGAACGTAGGTCCTCGCTCGATTCATAAATTAAGAAAGATAATAAATGATAATGAATAAATGGGATCATTCTTAAGATCGTGATTTGACCAGTCGACAAATGTTTGTCATTTGTTTTTATTTTAGCCTTCATTTTAATTAAACGTTTTGTCATCGACGGCATTTTTTCGGCTAAACCGTAAAAAATGATACTCGATAATAATAGACCAATAATTGATAGGATAATACCTGGAATGACACCAAAAATCATGCCACCTGCAATACAAATTGCAACCACAGGGATGAAGAAAAGCGATCGAATGCCATGAAGTATAATAAATAACATTGGAGCAAGTATTATATGAGTGT
>CAZONN010000234.1:0-2500 GCA_964581235.1 uncultured Amphibacillus sp. | reverse complement strand
CCTTTAACAATTTGCCAACAGAATTGTTCGTGTTGACTCGACCAACCTTGGTAAAAAAAGACCTTTCACATTTGATAGTGAAAGGTCTAAGCAAACTGATAAATGAAAATATAGGGATTTTCACATCATCAAGGTTAGTGTTGTATTCAGTTTTATTATGAAAAGAATTAACTAATTAGTCCTGATATTTCTTAAAAACTAAACTAGCATTATGACCACCAAAGCCAAGTGAATTTGATAAAGCAACATCGATCGTTCTTTCCCTCGCCTGATTCGGAACATAATCTAAGTCACAATCAGGATCTGGCGTTTCATAGTTAATCGTCGGTGGAACAATACCTGTTTCGATTGCTTTAATCGAAGCAATTGCTTCAACACCACCAGCAGCGCCAAGTAAATGACCCGTCATCGATTTTGTCGATGACATTAATAATTGATACGCATGATCTTGAAAAACTGCTTTGACTGCTGTCGTTTCAAATTTATCGTTAAATGCTGTACTTGTCCCATGTGCATTAATATAATCGACATCATCAGGGACCAAACCTGCATCTTTGATCGCTTGCTTCATTGAACGTTGCGCACCCTCACCCTCAGGAGCTGGCGCTGTAATATGATAAGCATCAGCAGTTGATCCATAACCAGCAATTTCTGCGTAGATATGTGCCCCTCTTGCCAAGGCTGAATCAAGTGATTCTAAGACAAGAATTCCTGCACCCTCTCCCATAACAAACCCATCTCTATTTTTATCAAATGGTCTGCTTGCTGTTTGTGGATCATCATTAAATGACAACGCTCTCGCAGTAGAGAAGCCTGCAAATGCCATGTTTGTTAATGGCGCTTCAGCACCACCTGCAATCATCACTTCGGCATCGCCACGTTCAATTACTTTAAATGCATCACCAATTGAATTCGTTCCTGTTGCACATGCCGTTACCGTACACGAGTTGATTCCTTTTGCACCTAACTGAATTGAAATCTGACCAGCAGCCATATCTGGAATCAGCATCGGCACAAAAAATGGACTCACACGACGATAACCTTTATCGAGAAAATTACGGAATTGTTCTTCATAAGTTCCCATGCCACCGATACCTGATCCGACCCAAACGCCAACTTGTTCAGCGTTTGTCTCATCAATCGTTAACTTGGCATCTTCAACAGCCATTTTAGCTGCTCCAACTGCATACTGTGTAAATAAATCCATTCGCTTCGACTCTTTTTTGTCCATATACAAAAGTGGATCAAAGTCCTTAACTTCAGCTGCTACTTTTGCTGGAAAATCATCTATATTTACTTTTGTAATAAAATCAATCCCTGATTTACCAGCGATTAAATGGGACCAAAGTTGGTCAACTGTTGAACCTAAAGGAGTAACTGCACCCATCCCTGTTACAACGACTCGTTTTCGACCCATAATAACTCCTCCTTTTTTATCCTAAATTATTTTATTTCTTATTTACCCCATCTGAGCGTCATTGCGCCCCAAGTTAAACCGCCACCGAAACCAACTAATACGATTAAATCACCATCTTTAATTTTTCCAGTTCGAACATCTTCAGATAGTGCGATTGGGATTGAAGCTGCTGATGTATTACCGTATTTATTAACGGAATAAGACATCTTCTCTTTACTAATCCCCAATCGTTCACGAGCAGCCTCCATAATGCGGAAGTTTGCTTGGTGTGGAATTAAATAATCAACATCCGACTTAACTAAACCAGCCTTTTTAACAACCGCTTCAGCTGACTCAGGCATTTGACGCACTGCAAACTTAAATACTTCTCGACCATTCATACGAATATTCCCATCATCTTGATGGAGTGAGGTTGCTCCTTTTCCATCTGCTCCGAGTTCAAATGAGAGAATACCCTTATCATCCGAAACTTCACTGACGACGGCAGCTCCTGCTCCATCTCCAAATAACACACACGTGTTTCGATCAGACCAATCCGTTATTTTTGATAACTTTTCGGCTCCAATCACAAGAATATTTTTATAAACACCACTATCAATAAATTGTTTAGCTGTGATAACACCGTAAATAAAACCAGAACACGCTGCCCCAATATCCATAGCCGCCGCATTCGTTGCACCTAATCGCTCTTGAATTTGACAAGCAACAGATGGAAATGACTGATCAGCAGTTACAGTCGCAACAAGAATCAAGTCAAGCTCTTCAACATTCAGCTCTGCATGATCTAATGCCTCTACCGCAGCATGATAGGCCAAGTCAGATGTTTCTTCTTCTTTTTTTGCAATATGTCGCGTCTCAATACCCGTTCGTGACCGAATCCATTCATCTGTCGTGTCAACCATTTTTTCTAAATCTTTATTTGTTAAGATATATTCAGGCAAGTAATGCCCAACCCCAATAATACCTGTAGCCATTTATATTAACTCCTCACTTAAGTTCAATTGTCTTCATTTTAGCACTTGGTACTAATATAAGCTATAAAAACAAGTTAAGCAAGTTTTTATTTCAAATATTAGATCAAAA
>CAZONN010000233.1:0-2524 GCA_964581235.1 uncultured Amphibacillus sp. | reverse complement strand
ACAGCATTGATAATTGTCCCGTAGACACCCATGATTAATAAAATCAACGAACCACTTATTCCCGGAAGGATCATTGCTGTGCTGGCAATAAACCCAGCTAATAAGAGGAGCATATACGTTCTTAAATCAATTTCAGCAATAATAAAACCTTCATCACCCTTAAAGAATTCAAAACTAGCTGCAACAACTACACTAATAAATAGTAATATGAAGTGTTTAATTTTGAAATTTTGCTTAACACCTGATTCTTTAAAAAGTAATGGTAACATACCGATAATGAGTCCGATGAAAGCAAACTGTGTTGGATCAGGGTAATTTTCAAACAACCATTTTATCCAATTGGAAAACAGAAAAGTAGCTATCACCATACCGATACCAAGTGGTATTAGAAATGTTAGTTGCTGCTTCCACTTCCTGCTGAACAAGTTGTTGATTGAGAGTATCAGCCGATCATAAATACCTAATAGTAAGGCAAGCGTCCCCCCACTTATTCCCGGAACAACATTTGATGCTCCAATAATTAAACCCCTGTATATATTTCTCCACTCCATATTTAACTGCTCCTTGTATGTTCTTATTTAGCGTGTAATTGTTCGTCAATATTATACAATCTAATATCATTTTTGGCACGCATTATTTACTAGAAAATCAATGATTCATTATTCAAAAAAATCAAGCTCGGGCATCCATTGGGACATATGTCTTTTTATCTCTTCATAATGTCCACTCGCATCAGGCAGCTGTTGGTTTGTTACATCTTTTAGTGGAATGACTTTGAACCCTTGATTGATATCAACATAGGTCGGTAAAAATCTTGGTGAGTCTAATGAGATCGTCACTGACGAAGACGTCACTTCCTTATTAATCACTAACTCAACAATTCCACCTATTTGACGGTACAGTTGATCCTGTCCCGATAAGAAGTTTCCTAGTGAATAAATGACGAAAGCTTCTTCTCCTGATGCTGATTCAACCCAATCGACAGGCTGGAGCACGTGTGGATGGTGACCAAATACAATATCGACACCTAAGTCAACCACATATTGAACGAGCTCTTGCTGAAATGTATTTGGCATTCGAATATATTCATCGCCAAAATGTAAATGCATGACGACGACATCTGCTAGTTCTTTCGCTTCAGCAACATCGGCAGCCATTTTTTCTTGGTCAATCAAATTAATTAGATAATCTTTGCCGCTAGGAATCGGAATCCCGTTTGTTCCATAGCTATAACCTAAGAAGGCAACAGAAATATTGTTTTCTTCAATTACTCTAATTTCTGCTTGATCTGCTTCGTCACGATAAGAACCAGTATAGAGTACACCAATTTCATCCCAATAATCTAGGGCTGAATAGATGACTTGTTCACCACGGTCTAGCGTATGGTTATTAGCCAAGGTAACAAGATCAATTCCAACCTCCTTAACCATATCACCAACTTCTTGCGGGCTGTTAAATTGCGGATATGTCGATAGACCGAATGCTTCGCCACCAATCATTGTTTCTTGATTTGCCGTTGTAATATCAGGACTTGATAAATATTCTTTTACTTCATTAACCATCGGCATGAAATCAAATCCAGTATTCGTACGTGCGTGATTGTAAACACGCCCATGAATCAACAGATCACCAATTGCAGAAATCGATAACTGATAACTTTCTGCGGGTAAAAATGCAAGTGTTTGTTTATTTACTTGGTCAATTTCTTTTAAGTGATGCAGTTCAGCTTGCTGTTCTTCCGCCATACATCCCGTTAACACCATTATTGCAATCAATATAAAACTCATTCGTTTAAATATAGTCAAAAAATCATCTCCAGATTCTTAATTATCATTCAATTTAATTGAAGAAATGTACTTTCTAAAAGTAAATAAAATAAGTATAATAATAGTACTATAATTATTTTTAATATGCTAGCACGAGAGAAGGGAGAAATGGCTATGTTAACAGAACAGTTAATGCGCGCAATTACATTTGCAACAGTCAAACATGACGGTCAAAAACGAAAAGTTAGCCAAGAACCTTATATTGCACACCCATACCGTGTTGCAATGTTATTAAAAGAACATAAATGTCATCAAGATCTAGTAATCGGAGGACTACTCCATGATGTCGTTGAAGATACTGATACCACACTTGATGAAATAGACGCTTTATTTGGGCAAAAAGTCACTCATCTTGTCAGCGCAGTCACAGAAAAAGAGAAGTCTATTCCATGGGACGCTAGAAAAAAGCATAGTATTGACCAGGTTCGTCACGCTTCAATCGACGTTAAATTAATCGTCTGTGCAGATAAAATTGATAATCTCGATTCAATGCTAGACAACGAAATGATCTATGGTGATGCTATGTGGCATGCTTTTGAACGTGGAAAAAAAGATCAACAATGGTATTATCAGAGTATGCTCGATAGTGTCTTAGCCGGTATTAACCAGCATGAACGTCATCCCTTAATGGCGCAATTTGAAACACTCGTTACTGAATTTTTAAATACCAAATAACAACTCACTTAAAAATAAAAATG
>CAZONN010000232.1:0-2536 GCA_964581235.1 uncultured Amphibacillus sp. | reverse complement strand
AAATCCACCATCGTCAGCAAGGCCAATGAATGCCGCCCCACTATTTCGACATAAATGATAGTTTGCTTCACGACATTCTAAACATTCTCCACAACTGTAAAGTTAATGAACAATAGAACAACTCCAATCGAGTTGTTTTAGCGTAAATATTTACTTTTGGCAAATCGCAATACCTAACGGGAAGTATTGGTCGACTTCAAAACTTTCAGGTACAACTAATCCACCATTCTGATAGAAAAACTCGACAGATTGGTAGTTGAACTCATCGAATAGATGCTTAAATTCATCAACCGTTAATTGATGAACATGAAACGGTACACCTGACGGTTGATCTCTACCCTCACCAAATGGGGTTGATAAAATCAATCTGCCGCCTGGTTTCAACAACTGATCAATATTTTTCAAAAATTGTTTCTCATCGTGAATGTGTTCAAATGTTTCGAAGCTGACAATACAATCAAATTGCCCTAACTCACTAGGTAGGTTAGGATCTGTCACGTCACCATGAATAAACTTAGTTAACGGATGATAATAACGATTTTTTGCATATGCAATCGCATCGCCACTATAATCGATCCCAACCACCCGCTCAACTCGTTCTTTAGAAGATTTAATCATTAAATGCGTGCCATAACCACTGCCACAAGCAAAATCAAGAACTCGACCGTAAACAAAAGATGTCGCAAATTGATAACGCGCGACATGTTCAATCAAAAGACGATTCGTCACTTCCATTTGATCTGGAATTACACGTTCACCAGTATCTTCAAGCATAATCTCTCACCACTTTCATCATTAAGCTCCCTCTTGCAAATCTCGTCTCCGATACCCAATGGAACCCAGGACCATCAAAGTAATACTTATCACAGTTATGATCACGAAAATAAGGAGATCAAAATCTTCCGTTGGCATGTGTGGAATCCAACTTTTAATCGATGTTTTTAAAAACCACTCTGGTAAATCGATTATCCCACTAAAATAATTCAACATAAATGAAAAAACCAGGTAGCCATGAACCGCTTTTCCTAACCTCGGAGCCCAACCAAGCGCTAGAGCAGCTAAACTGATAAAGAACAAAACAGACGGTAAGAAGTTAAAGCCAGCAACCAGAAAATCGGTTAAAGTCATCGAACGACTTCCATCCATCACTATCATCGCAGTTCCACCAAGTCCGACAACTGATAGCAAAATACCTACTAACCCTGTAAAAACAGCTAAACCAACACTCGTCCAGTACAACTCACGGCGAGTCACTTTTGTCGCATAAATCTGACTTAGGTACAAACGATTTTCTGCTGTGTAAAGTTTATTAACAATCGTAATCGGTAAAATCGAGACTAAGCCGATCATGACCATCATAATTGTTCCCGTAAATGAGGCTTCCATCGATACACCTTCAGCTGAAAACATTTGCTCGATTAACTCATTGCTTTCTATGAACACTTGCATGTCACCATAAATAGAACCATAAGCTACACCCATAACCACAAATCCAAGTAACCAACTTATGATCGTTCCTTTATTAATCTGGATTAATAATCCCCGAACAGATAACAAAGAACGCTTTGCAGTTGCCCGGCCTTCTCGTTCAGGTAAGTAGCCAGAACCCATATCACGAGCTCCTTCTAAAGCAAATCCAATGATTATGAGAATGACTGTGAAAATTAGCCCAAACAAGAGTGGTAGCCAATTGTTTTCCGTGAAAGGATTTGTTAAATACGTCCAGCCCATTGGATTCATTAATGATAAGTCAGCGTTTGAAACATCTGTCACCGCACGAATAATATATAAAAGTCCAACGATTCCTAGTGATGCACCTGTTGCACCTGATGATGTTGGCATAATTTGTGCCATCAACAGAGCAATCCCTGCACCAATTAATCCAGCCATTCCAACCGACAGACCAAATAACAATGAACCACTCACAGTAATTGTCTCGACACTGAAACTGATCATCGTAACAGGGATAACCAGAGCTAAGATGAGATTAATGAAAATGACTTGAACTATGGCAGCGAGTGAATTTGCTTGCCGACCAATTTGAAACGAACGAACAAGCTCAGTCAAACCAAGCTCCTCCTCTTTACGTGTATGACTGACGATGTGTAAGATCGAAACAATCATCGCAAATAAACCACAGAATAACAACATTTCTTGTGCATACATGGCACCGATTGTATAGTCGCTTGCTGTCAGGATCGGTGTCGTTCCAACCATTGAAATCATCGCAGGATTTTTCATAATTTCATACATACCAACCAAGCCTTGGCCCTTTGCTATTTCTTCAAATGCTGGAACAAAACCTGCTGCAAACAAGCCAATGCCAAGAATCCAAACAATCATCTTTTTCCAATCACGTTTTAGATTTTGTGAAAATAATAGTTCCCAACGTGCAAACTTCTCATTCATGATCGCTTAACCTCCTCTTTTAAATCATTCGCCTTTATAATGACGCATAAACAAATCTTCGAGAGTGGGGGGAACAGCTTCAAATTTTTTAACCCCTAACTGACTTGCCTTCATCAGAATCGCATCG
>CAZONN010000231.1:0-2536 GCA_964581235.1 uncultured Amphibacillus sp. | reverse complement strand
ATCACTTTACCATTAATCATGATATCCTCTGGACTCATCTGAATCGGCTCATATTTAGTATTTTTAGAGATTAACAAAATATCATTCCCCATAAACATAACTTCCTTCATCGTGGCCTCTTCTCCAATCAACACAATTGCAATATCTCCATTCTCAACTGTTTCTTGACGATGAACAATGACAATATCACCAATATCAATACCGGCGTTAATCATGCTATCTCCTGTTACCCTTAATGCAAAGGTATCTTTCTGTTGAATGACCCAGCGATCTATCAGCGGAACCATTTCTTCATAGTTTTGAATAGCTGTTGTCGCTATACCAGCCGCGACATCACCAATCAGTGGGATCTTCACATCCACATTTGCATCTAGAGTCATGTTTGTTTCAGGATCGATCACTTCGATATGCTGATGATCTTCTTGATCCTGAAGATAATGATATGTTTTATTATGACGGAGATCTCGATACTTTCTTGTCTGCTTTGTATCTGGCAAAAATTGCGGCTGACATGGTGGCACATCATTCACAATCTCTTCATTTCGGTCGATAATCTTCAGCTCAATACCATCCGTAACAATCCCATATCTGACTTCTTGATCAGCCCTCATATATGACTTCAACTGTTCAAATGCAAGATCAATCCCACTACCAAACGCCTTAACCTCCGCAAAAATATATGGCATACGCTTGCCATTAACCTCAATCGAAACAGCAATATCAACATAGCCTGTTTTAGAAAAGTGTTGGACTGGATATTCTAAAGTAATCATTTTCCTTGGATATCCAAACGTCTTTGTCAATTGGACTAGTAGCCACTGTCTCACAACTTCCTCTTTTGCATTTAAATCAACCAACTGATCTGTCAGTATGTAATCCTGGATCGAAATAGGCTGAAATGGTCTAACTTTCGAGTCTCTCATCATGCGCAGAAAATCGTGGTTTAAATCCCTAATAAAAGGCGATCTGTTTTTAACAGAGGTCATATAAAGTAAATCATTCGCTCTTGTCATGCCAACATACATCAATTTGCGCTCTTCACTGTAAATAGCCGCATCACTCGTTCCATACACATCATTTGGAATCACATCTTGATCTAAGTGAACCAAGAAAACAACTTTAAATTCAAGCCCTTTAATCGAATGCATTGTAACCAGCTTGACAGAGTCCGTTTCGAATTTTGAACCCTTCCCGCTTAAAACTTCACACGCAATTCCTTCCTTGTTTAACGTTGTTGCAACACTATCGATCAAACGACGCTCTTTTGCGACGATACAAATATCCCTTAACTGATAATCATTTTTCAGCACTTTAATTTCGTTAATTAAAAAATCAACATGTTGCTTATCATTTGGAAAGAATCGATAGATAGGCGCATGTCCATGACGATCAATTAAAGCAGGCTTCACAAAATCAATATTATTTTGTATCGCTTCATCTGAATCAATCAAACTATAAGCTGCTTTTGATATTTCAGTCGTTGTTCGGTAATTTTTCGATAGCGTTTTAGAACGCCCACTCATATCGTAGCCGATCGTCGTATATGGCCTACCCTTACCCAACCAGGACTGAGAGTAAATGCTCTGCGTATTATCAACAACGAACATAATTGAAGAATATTTCTTTTCTTGATGCAAAAGCTTTAAAAACTTCAATTGAACCTTCGATAAATCCTGACTTTCATCGATGATAATATGAGTATACTTTTTACGCGTAAATTGAGCTGCTTCTTTCAACGCTAATTGATTCATCGTCTTAAAATCAACGCGTCCCTCATTAAGCAAAAGCTTATCATACAGCTCCATCAATTCATAAATAGCCTCTCTCGTCTTAGAATTTTTAAATAACTTTTGCGGACCATTATCATTTTCATTCGCTCGTCCGATTCGATCGATCTCTTGATACACACCTAAATCAGGAATATCACAAGCCTTAATCCACTCAATCTCATCCAATAGAAAGCTACTATTCTTCGGCGAAAACAATTTAACATCAGCATATTTTTCTTGTAATTGAAGAATCGCTCGTTGTAAGATCTTTCGTTGTAATGGCGCATGAGCAATTTCATAAGAAACTTTATGCCGCCGTTGATAACTCATAAAATATGAATACATCATACTATCAATATTCTTAATCTCTGTATCACTATTAGATTCAAAGAAGTTCTGCAGTAACCCTTCTTCCAAATCACTTTGACTCCCATATTGAAACTTAATATATTCTAGTAAGGTTCTATTAAATGTCACCAGCAGAACATTATCATCATCCTCAGGGCAATAATGATTCTTTAAAAAAGTAATGCGTCTAATAGCAACAGTCGTTTTACCCGAACCAGCCACCCCTTTAATCAAAGAATGCCCAACAGGTTCTAATTCAATAATCTTCCTTTGCTCTACATTTAGTTTCATTGTTTTTACCCCCTCCAAAGGACCATAATATAGCACATACTTGTCTATTCTTATCATAGCACTTTATAACTGTTATTTTAACTAATTATAGGGATTCTTTTCACTTATTGATGGGGTTTGTCGGTTTT
>CAZONN010000230.1:0-2555 GCA_964581235.1 uncultured Amphibacillus sp. | reverse complement strand
CCGAAATGCAGACGAGTTTGATAGTTTTTTAATCGTTGTATAAACAACAAAGCAGATGTAGAAAATAATTCATTTTCTACATCTGCTTTTATTTAATTATTCTATGACCGGAATAAATTCAAACGTTGTGACGTCAACAAGGCCACGGTTCGAAATCCGGATATCTGGTATCACTGGTAGGGCAATTAACGAAAATGTCATGAATGGTGCATTGATGACACAGCCTAGGTCTTCCCATGCTTGTTCGAGTTTAGCTACTTGCTTAACAACAACTTCTGCTGTTTGATCTGACATTAATCCTGCCACTGGTAATGGAAGCTCAGCAAGGACTTTTCCATTTTCAACAACGACCATTCCCCCACCTAGCTTGACTAAATGGTTAGCAGCAAAGGCCATATCTTCATCATTTGTTCCCATCACAAGTAAGTTGTGACTGTCGTGAGCAACTGTTGAAGCAACTGCTCCCTTTTGCAACTTAAATCCATGTGCAAACGCGACAGAAATATCGCCAGATTGATGGTGACGATCAAGACAAGCTAATTTAATGACATCTTGATCAAGGTCAGCAACAATCGTTTGGTCCGCTTCAACTACCAACTTAAATTGAGTGCGTTTTGTTCGTGCACTATTTTCAATAACTTCAATCACATTTGCTGTGACTTTATCTGTTTCTGCTTCTGTTTTTACAATAAAATCGCTCGGCTTGATTGCCTGTTTGACATGAACAGAATCTTTAATGTGATCGGGATACTCATATGTTGGTAAATCAATCACTAGTCTGCCATCTTGTGCGACAATTTTTCCATCAGCAATGACTATAGTTGGGTCCATCGTATCTAGTTGATCTAGGATCATGATGTCGGCAACTTTGCGTGGTGAAACACTGCCGTAATCATCGGCTAATTTAAAGTAGCGTGCTGTGTTGATTGTTGCGAGTTTAATTGCTGTTACTGGGTCAATTCCTTCCTCAATCGCGCGACGAACGACGTGGTTAACTTGGCCCTTTTCGACTAGTGTTTGCGGGTAAATATCATCGGTAACGAGCATGATTTGATCGGTGTTAACTTTGTCGATCGTAATCACTTTTGCGAGTTCTTTGACGTCGTGCCAAGCAGAGCCTTCACGAATCATCAGATGCATACCTAGGCGTAATTTTTCTAATGCCTTTTCGCGTGTAATTGTTTCGTGGCAAGAATCAGCTCCTGAGTTTAAATAGGCTTGGAGCATTTGGTCAGTCCCGTCTGGGAAATGGCCGGTAACTGTTTTTCGTGCATTGATCGTTGCATTGATGACTCCGAGCATAAGTGGGTCGCGATTGATCACGCCTGGGAAATTCATCATTTCACCTAGGCCGACAACGCCGTCCCATGTGAGGCCTTCCTCAACATCTGCAACGGTAATACTTGCGCCAGCATCTTCAAGATCGGCTGTTGCTGGTACGCATGAAGGGAACGTGGTGAACACGTGTAATGGTAGATTCCGGCCTTCTTCGTGCATGTGGCGAACCCCTTCTTTGCCAAAAACGTTTGCCATCTCGTGTGGATCCATAAATATACTTGTTGTTCCTTTTGCGAGTGCCATGCGGGCAAATTCTGTGACAGTTAGCATTGTGCTTTCAACGTGCATGTGGCCATCCATAAGGCCTGGTGCTAGATATTTACCGTCGAGTTCGATCACTTTAGTTTCTGGTCCAATCGTGTGGTCTGCATCTCCAACATAAGCAATTCGGTTACCTGAAATTGCAACGTCGATATTTTTGTTTAATTCTCCAGTAATGACGTTGACGAGAGTGCCTTGCTTTAAAACGAGATCTGCTGGAACTTCTCCGAGTGCGACTTGAATCAGTGTTTGACTTACTTGTGGTAATTGACTTTTCATTCTTAACGCTTCCCTTCTTGTTTTGAATGGACTTAATCAATTCGGCTTTTCCTCTACATAACCTGAAGTAATCCGATTTTGAAGATGATTTAAGAAAATAAATTATAATGAACTTGATTAATGAAATCTCAGGGCGTCATTTAAAGACACTTCGCTTTCCGTGGGGACGGCCTTAGCTAACTTTTGTAGCAAATAGCACTACAAAAGTGGATCTTCGGCTCATTCGATTCCCACTGGAGTCTTCGGGTCTTCAGATGACTTTACATATTTTTTGTCCACTTCATAAACTAAACGAACTGCAGAAAACAAATCTAGTGATTGTAGCGGCAGGTGGCGACTTCAGCGGGAATAGCAAACGGTCTTCGATGGGACGAGTAACCGCAGTCCCACGAGTCCGAAAATCCTTATTGCGACACGGTAGTGGAGCAATAAGGAATGTTAGACTAAGACCGCCACGTCGTGTGGCAACGTCTAACTGACCCACATCCTGTGCGCCCGAGGCCGTGCCCACGGAAAGCGTCCACCCAGAGTGGAAATCACCGTATCTCCTCCCACAAATTGATGGGATTTTATAAACGATTAAATAACCCAAAGAACCTCTTAAACATTAAAATATGTTAAGAGGTTCTTTGCTGATTAAAAGTCACTAATAATGAGTATCATATAGTTATGAGATG
>CAZONN010000229.1:0-2590 GCA_964581235.1 uncultured Amphibacillus sp. | reverse complement strand
GATTGACCACGCCCTGCAATGTCTGTGTCATCGCTTGTCTTGTAACTGCTTGAACAGTTTGGCTCAATACTTGAGGATAAACAATTTGGCAAACCCCTCCGCCAGCTTCGGCAATTTCCTCTACCTCTGATAAACTATCAGACTGTACCTGCCTTTGGTCAAGGACACCAATCACATTAACTGTGATTCCTTGCTCTTGAATATAATTCGCGACGAGGGTCGGATCTTCTCCTTGATTGGAACAACCGTCTGTAATGAGTAGAATTTGTTTCAACTTACCTTTTTTCACTTCTCCTGCCTCCTTTAATGATCAACTATCATCATTCTCGACAGAAGTGCATCTTTATATACTAGCAAGGCGGTTTTTACTAGCGGTCAATTCACTTGTGTTTGGTACGTTGGAATCGTTGCCCACTTTGAATGATACTTTTTAATTTTCCCGACTACAATTGTCATATCATCCTCAATTAATCCTGACGTATGACGAATCACTTCCTCCAATAAGACGTCGGCTACATCTTGCGGATCATCTGTATCGAGCCCTTTAATTATCCGCTTCAGCCAAATTTCAGGATTTTCAACCATTTTGGGCGCTTCAAAAATACCATCACTTGTCATAATCAACAAATCACCATCTTGTAACTGTTCATCAACAACTTCGACATCAAACTCTTTCACAATCCCGATCGGTAAATTACTAGATTCAATCTGAATCACTTGACGACCGCGTTTAATGAAACTAGGTGTCGAGCCAATTTTCAAAAACTGAGCATAGGCGGTCTGCAAATCAATCATTGCCAGATCAAGCGTTGAAAAAACCTCATCTGTCATTCGAAGTGATAAGACTGAGTTAATTGATTTGATCGCCACTTGCTCATCAATTCCTGATTGCAGAATCTGTTGAAGTAATCTTAACGTCTGCATACTTTCTTCACTTGCTCGCTGACCATTGCCCATCCCATCACTAATTGCCAACGCAAACTTGCCAGCAGCAAGTTCCATTGTCGAGTAGCTATCGCCAGAGATAAAACCGCCATTCTGTGCTGCATGGGAAACCCCAACAGCTAGCTGATATTTTTTCGCTGAATGAAAAATTAAGAAACAATAACCATTGGGCATCGGTGAGACTTCTTCTTCTTTGACAACAACAATTTCCGCTAAGATATCTGATAAAATTGGCGCAATAATTTTTTCTCCTTCACCATGATACTGATAAAGAGAGAGTGTCATTTCTATATCAATTTCGCCTTTTCTTAAAGAGTAGATATCAAGTTGATCAACCTCGATCCCAATTGACTGTAGAGCAGCTAATATTTGCTGTTCTTGCTGATCGTGTCTGTCACGTTCATGGACGATCTCCTTGGCAAAATCATTCATCACCTCTGAGACCCCGAGCAATTGGTCAGCAACAAAACGTCGGCTTTCACCAACTTGTCGCCTTAACTGTTGATTAGCCTGATAATAAGAAAGTTTTTCCTTCATGACCGCTTCAACTTTATGCGGTTTAACACAATGCTTATTAAATTTTACCTCAGTCATATATGATACAGCCCCATTCTCTGTCAGTTCTTGTTTCATTTGCTTCATCTGTTCATAGGTATCATCAAAATGTTCTGACCAGCAATACGTTTTTTTAAAACACGTTTGACACGTTCTTTCAGTAACATGACTTAAATAATCATCCGTATCCTTTTGATCATCTTCAGGACTAGGCTGTTCAATCAACTTTCCGGTAAACGTTTTAGACAGCGCCATAAAGACATCAGAAAATTGCTCCATACGATTAGCTGTCACATCACGCAACTTCTGTAAATATTGTTGTTGCTCTTCAATTTGCTCATTTGTACCTGGAATATAGCGGGCAAAGCGATGAATAAATGATTGTGGTGTTAGGGCCAATAAACTAATTGCCACGACAGTAGCAAGTAATGATGGAAATAGTCCTTCTCCATCAAACCTATAAAAGCCGAGTAAAAAGGTACCAATTAACAAGCCTAAACTGACCGTCAACTTCTTTCCTTCCCTCATTAATCCACCCAATAATCCGCTAAAGGCTAATAAACTCATTTGTGCCAATGTCGGCTCATTAACTAAACTTAAGATCAGACCAACGACGACTCCCACGGTTGCACCAACAGTCGGCCCGCCTATAAAAGCAAATAATAAAATTAAATAACGAGAAACGACGTAATCAAGACTGACACCCTGAATGACGATACCTGACAGTCCTGCTAAAACAGAGGTAAACAATATGACAAACGAGATCATTTCTTCATTTTTTAAACTTGCTTTATAGCGCTTCGGTGTTAATAATGGTGTGCTTTGAATAAAAATTAAGAATAAAACGACACTTAGCAAAGACTCGACAAAGGCAATTAAGAGCCGATAGCTTGTCCAGTCCCCAATTAAACTAGTAAATGTCACTCGGCTAATAAAGCTTGAAAGAAAAATAATATACGGTAAGTGTTTCTGTGATTCGACAAATAAGCCTAATGATATGAAAAAACCAAAGAATAAAAAACTAATCATAATCACGAGACTATTTGCTACACTGACAGTTAACGCTCCTAAGAGACTGGCGACAATCACA
>CAZONN010000228.1:1385-2616 GCA_964581235.1 uncultured Amphibacillus sp. | reverse complement strand
ACAGAATAAAGTTGATTAATTGAGAAATTAATTCAGACACGTATTTTTTCCGATCTGCTTCAGTCAGGTCACTAGATAGATAAAAAGTAATTAGACCGATTACCAAACTCAATATGATCATTGCAACCGCCGTTATTCTACTAGCCAAAATCATCAAACGCATCCTCCCTTTCCTGTTTTATACGATTTATTTTATTATAACTGTTGAATGTGAAAGTTTCGTGAAAATAAAAAACTTCGAAAATAAATCTCGAAGTTTTTTATTATAGAAACATGATCATTGATAAGATGAACATAGAAATGACACCAATTATCATTGGTACAGATGTTCGTTTAAAAACTTCAATAGGTTCAATCTTCAATGTTCCTGCAACAATCATATGCTACAAGTGTCATTTCATCAGGATGTTGTTTAATTGTATCGTTAAACACGCAAAATTTTATCCATTGTCTTTCCTTTTGCCAACTCATCGATTAGCTTGTCTAAGTAACGTATCTCTTGCATAATTGGCTCTTCAATCTCTTCAACGCGCACACCACAAATAACACCTTTAATTAATTTTCGCTTCGGGTTAAGATGTGGTGCTTCAGTAAAGAAATCTTCAAAATTTGTTTCATTAATGAGTACTTCTTCCAATTGTTGTTGCTCATAACCTGTAAGCCAATAAATAATTTGATCAACTTCTTCTTTCGTTCGCTCTTTTTTCTCCACCTTTTTAATATAGAGAGGATAAACTTTTGCAAAACTCATTGAATAAATTTTATGTTTAGCCATAACCTGATCTCCTTTTAACAATTAAACATGTGATCAGTTTAATCTTTATTGATTAACTTCTCAACTAGATTGACTTAATAGCCAGAATCCTTTGATTTAAAATTATCAATCATTTTATAATCATACTTTTTCAATGGTTTTTCAGTGGGCCCTTCGACAACATCGCCAGAGTATGAAAACCTTGAGCCGTGACAAGGACAATCCCACGTTCGTTCACCACTATTCCATTCCACCTCACAACCGATGTGAGTACACGTCGTATTCACAACATGGATATTTCCTTGCTTATCTTTGTATGCGCCCTTACGTTCTCCATCAATCGTAATAACTGCTCCTTTTAACAAATACCCCCTTGAAATATGTAAGAACATACGACTAGCGTTTCCTAAATACAAGAAGATATCCATAAATGAACAACAAAAAAGGTTGTACAAAATAGCTAGGATAGTGAGAAAA
>CAZONN010000228.1:0-1285 GCA_964581235.1 uncultured Amphibacillus sp. | reverse complement strand
ATTTAATTATTGTTTTAAAGCGCCATTAGGTTCATCAACATCTGCAATATCAAGTAAATTCATTTCACAAAAGTACTCGAGAAACTTCTCTGCTTCTTCAATGTCGCTTTTACCCGTTCTTAATGAGATGATATCCCTGATAATTTGTGCTGTGATAATATTGTCAAAATAACGATATTTCCCTGAGTTCCACGTCGTTCGGTGTGGATAGTTTTTATTTAAATAGTAGTTCCAGAACAGCATTTTTTCAGATTCTTCTTCTGATAGTTTAATTCGGAATGTTTCATGTGCATCAATCATGCCATCTTCATTAAGATCACCAGAGAATATTTCTTTAACCATGTAAAGTCCAAGAATTTTTCTTTCCGTTTCCTCTTGTTCTGGTTCTCTAACAGTTAAAAGAACTGAACTATTCGGACGTAAGCGGGCAACGATATTTGGATTACCTTTGTTTTTCCCACTTTGAACTTCACCCGTGAACACTGTCCAGTCTGACAATGCACTGTTTTGTTCTTCTTCATCTAACCAGAACACAATTTGTGAGCTTTCATGAATTTTTAGGTTCTTTAATTTTTCCCTACGATACGCGTCTTCAGCTTGTTGTCTTTGTTCTGTCTCAAGTTTCTCTTCACGTATTGCTTTCTCGCGTTTCGTCTTCTCTAAAATATCTTCTAAAGACTTAGCTACTTTACGGTCTTTTAATTGAATAAAGTTACCTAAAGCATCCGGATAAACAAACTTCTTCGTATCATTTTCAAAATCAATTGTGATAAACGCATCGTCGTGATCAACGATTAGTCCCTTACCAAAAACCTTATGAGTTATTTTTTCGTTAATTAAATTCATTAACCCACTCTCCTATTAAAAATATTTTACAATTTTTATACATAAGTTGAACAAATGAAAAATCGTACTCAAATTCTGTTGAATAAGAAGTTGCGTACGATTGCCAATAGCTATCTTATAACCAATCTTACTCTATTTTAGCACATATTAATGACTAATGCAAATTTGTCGTTGACAATGTCTAATTGTTTATCGTATAATGTAATATTATTTTAACCAGAGAGTAACATAGATAATTTCTAAACTGATAAGCTCTGCTCATACACTTTTAAATTTTGATATATTGCCTTCAAATATGGTGCTTCTATTTTAGCACTTTCCGCTAGTTTCAATAGATAGCCATGAATATGATCGCCTTCAATTAAAGAGCCTTTTTCCATGTCGCGTTGCATGGATGTTTTAAAATCATACGAAAGTGTCGTGACTGAATTTAATTGTT
>CAZONN010000227.1:0-2630 GCA_964581235.1 uncultured Amphibacillus sp. | reverse complement strand
TTTAAACAGAGGGTAGCACTTTTCTTTATCAGATATCTGTCGCTTGATGTCCATCTGAGAGTGAGCTTCACCTTGATGTATGCCAACTTTTTTAGGCAAGGCGACCTTAAGTCTAGAGCAACGCTTTTTCTTCTATTTGTAGTAATCAATCGCTGAGTGCCCCTGCTTTAAAATAAAAATGACATTGTAAATGGGTGACGCGAACATTTTAATTGCTCATTAGTAATCGAATCAAAGTTGGTTCATCAAATAGAGTCTGGGATAAGACTCAGCTAAAGGAAAAAAATTGCATGGTTTTATTTACGCCAAAATTGTAATCTAGAATCACTTTTACTTTAGTAAAGCTAGTTATGTACCAGTACCTATTATTTTTGACTAAACAATTAAAATAATATTGACATTTTATTTAAACGTGCTAACATATAGTAAAAATTCTAAATAATTAGACAATAATAGAACAACAAGGACGAAGACATATTTATTGATCCTATTTTCTAGAGAGCTGATGGTCGGTGAAAATCAGTATTTAGATCGATAGATTCCACTTCTGAGTTGTTAAGCCGAACTAACTTTAGTAAGCTTAACCGTACCTGGACGTTATCCAGAAAACCAATTAAGAATTGATTGTATAACAATCAATAAAATTAGGGTGGCACCGCGGAAATCAGGCTTTAACTTTTCGCCCCTTACGCATGAACGTAATGGGTGAAAAGTTTTTTAATTTTAAATTTTTAATTTGAAAGGGGTGCTGCACAATCGTTCTACTGTCTGTAAATTCAATCAAATAAAATATATCAATAAGGGGAATGATCAAATGACTTATCGAGTATTAATAAGCGATCCACTAAGTGAAGACGGTATTTATCCTTTAAGAGAAGCAGATAATTTAGAAATTGATATTATTACAGATTTAACGCCTGACCAATTAGTTGAAAAAATTTCTGACTATGATGCACTCCTTGTACGGAGTCAAACGAAAGTGACGAAAGAAATTATCGATGCAGCTAAAAATTTAAAAATTATTGGCCGAGCAGGTGTTGGGGTTGATAATATTGATCTTAAGGCGGCAACTGAAAATGGTGTCATTGTTGTTAACGCACCTGATGGCAATACAAACTCAGCAGCTGAACACACAATTGCGTTACTAACATCATTAGCAAGAAAAATTCCACAAGCATACAACGCTTTGAAAAATAAAAAGTGGGATCGAAAAACATATGTAGGCGTTGAAATAAAAGGGAAAACGCTAGGAGTTATAGGCTTAGGCCGAATTGGTCGAGAAGTAGCGTTAAGAGCTAAAGGTCAACGGATGAATGTGATTGCTTATGATCCATTTTTAACTGAAGAAAAGGCAGAGCAAATGGGTGTGCAACAAGGAACGGTTGAAGAGGTTGTTCAAGCCGCAGACTTTATTACGGTTCATACGCCACTATTAAAAGAAACAAAGAATTTAATTAATAAAGAAATGTTCGATAAAATGAAACCAGGGGTTCAACTGATCAACGTTGCCCGTGGTGGAATTATCAATGAGAACGATCTATATGAAGCGATTGTTGCAGGTAAAGTTGCAGGGGCAGCACTTGATGTATTTGAAGTTGAACCAGCAACAGACAATAAGTTGTTAGAATTACCTGAAGTAATCGCAACGCCACACCTTGGGGCAAGTACTGTCGAGGCACAAGAAAGTGTTGCTGTTGATGTCAGTCATGATGTTGTCCGGATGTTAAGTGGTGTTCCAGTTAAAAACCCCGTGAACATACCGGCGGTTCCTAAAGATGTCATGAAAAAAATCGAGCCATATTTCCATTTAGCAGAAAAACTAGGCCGATTTTTAACGAACTTAACAGAAGACGTCATTAAAGAAATAAACATTTCTTATTCAGGTGAACTTCATAATCTTGAAGTAGCGCCAATTACTAGAAATACAGTTAAGGGGCTTTTGAAACCACATTATGGTGAGCGAATTAATGATGTTAACGCGGCATACTTGGCTGAACAGCAAGGCATCATCATTAATGAAAATAAAACAAGTGAAGGAAAAAATTTCAGCAATTTAGTTAAAGTTGAGATTGTAACTGATACTGAAAGAAAAGCCGTCTCAGGTACCTTATTACAAGGATTTGGGCCAAGGATTGTTCAGGTTGAAGATTACCGAGTTGATCTTGTTCCAGAAGGTCACTTAATTTATATTCACCATAAAGATCAGCCGGGTGCGATTGCTCGGGTCGGTAATCAATTAGCTAAAAAGGATATTAATATTGCTACAATGCAAGTTGGAAGAAAAGATGTTGGTGGTTCTGCGATTATGCTATTAACAGTCGACGCGGAAGTAACTGACCAAGACTTACAAGTATTACTTGATCTAGAAGATATCTTTAAAGTAAGTGCAGTAGAGTTATAAAAGAATAAATAAAACAGCAATGCTCAACCCCGGATAGGGAAGCATTGCTGTTTTTAACTTTATTGTAATTGTACCTTTGTTTTCTCCTTTTGATAAGTGAAGCGAAGTCGGATAATGAATCCTATTGCTGCACTGGTCAATCCAATTGAGATTCCGTACCAAAACCCAGCAGGACCAAGATTCATCTGTGTAGCCAATAAATAGCCGATAGGCATCCCAATAATCCAGT
>CAZONN010000226.1:0-2639 GCA_964581235.1 uncultured Amphibacillus sp. | reverse complement strand
TGCGGTCTTAGACGAATTGAAAGCAGATTATCAGTTATTACTTTTAACAAATGGCTCTCCATCACTCCAACAAACAAAACTTGAGATCACACCAGAGATAGCGGATCGTTTTGATCATATCGTCATTTCTGGTCAATTTGGACGAGGCAAGCCTGACCCAGCATTATTTGATTTTGCTTTAGAAAAAGCTGATGTCAAGGCTGAACAAGTTGTGATGATCGGTGATAATTTAATGACAGATATCCTTGGCGCAAATCGAAAAGAAATGAAGAATATCTGGATCAATCACCACGATCAAACAACTGAACAAGTAAAGCCAACTTATGAAGTTGCTAACCTTGGCGAGATCATCCCAATCATTCGAAAACTTAGTTAATATCAACAGAGACTAAATCATAATTAACGAATAACAACAAAAGGTTAATCAAGCTCAGTAATACTTGATTAACTTTTTTGTTGTTTTTTACATTGTAAACATCTTGTATAGAGGGCATTAATTGTTGGTTAACATTTAGTTAATTCAGTAAAAATAGCTATTTAACATGCTATATTGATCATGGATTTACCCCAATTAAGAAGGAGGTCACTCTATGCATCCGGTGGAGTTAACGAACGTATCTAAAAGCTATGACAAAAAAGCAGCTATTTTAAAGAATATTGATTTAACCATTGAAGAAGGGGAATTTTTTGTTTTAGTTGGTCCTTCAGGCTCGGGTAAAAGTACATTATTAAGAATGATTGCTGGACTTGAATCGATTACTGATGGCCGATTAAAAATGCACGGTAAAACGGTCAATCATCTACCACCTAAAAACAGAAATCTCTCAATGGTCTTTCAAAATTACGCACTATATCCACATCTAACCGTCGAACAAAATATTTTATTCGGCTTAAATGCCAAAAAGGTAGCAAAGAAGGAACAAAAAAGACGCTTAATGGAGACTGTCACCATGATGGAGATAGAAGATCTACTGAAGCGAAAACCAAAACAACTATCTGGTGGCCAAAGACAGCGTGTTGCACTTGCTCGTTCTGTTGTTAGTGAAGCACCACTATGTCTAATGGACGAACCATTATCTAATTTAGATGCAAAATTAAGAGCTCATATGCGAATGGAAATTCGCCGGATTCAAAAGAAACTTGGTTTAACAATGATTTATGTAACCCATGATCAAGTCGAGGCTATGACGATGGGTGATCGAATTATCACCAAGAATGAACATGGGAGAAGCAGTGATTGCAGATCGGCAATTAACGATCGAAGGTACGATCACTTTACCTATTCAAACAGGTGATATTCCACAGTTAATTAAGCCAAAAGGGTTAGTTGTCGGTCTACGTGCTGAATATCTAACTTACTGTGCACCCAATGCTGCCAACCTTGTTTTATCTGTTGCCAGCATTGAGCAACTAGGAAATGAGACACTTGTCACTTTCCAAGTGGGTGATAAATTTTGGACCGCTAAATGGTTAGGTCAGTGGCAACTAAGCATCGGGGAACGTGTACCACTCAAATTAGATATTAATCATCTGAATTTTTATGATCAAGACTCTGGTCAACTGCTCCAAGCACAGCAAGTAAACCAAAGTATTGAGGTGATCGCTCAATGAGCGAGTCTATATTAATCGGCGAAGGCTCTGAACAAATAAAAATCCTCCAAACAATTAAAAGACAGAGATTCTTACGACTATTAAAAGGATTATTATTCTTAAGTCCATCAATTATTTTATTTTCAGTCTTTCTCTTTTATCCGTTAGGACGAACATTCTATTTAAGTTTTTTTCTAACAAATAATCTTGGGGAACCGACCGTTTTCGTTGGCTTTGAAAATTTCTTGAATTTACTCAGTTCAGAAAATTTCGCAAAAAGTATCACTGCTACATTTACATTTGTTCTTTATACAGTCCCAGGCACTGTATTCACTAGTCTTGTTCTTGCGATTCTTGCCAATGAGAAGCTAAAAGGAGTAGGCATTTTTCGAACACTTTATTCATCAACCATGGGAATTTCAACTGCTGCCGCTTCTGTTTTCTGGTTATTTTTATTTCATCCAACAATCGGATGGTTAAATCAAATCCTTCAATTGATCGGTTTAGATTCAGTTGGCTGGTTAACAGATCCTGATTGGGCGTTATTCTCTGTATCTGTCGCAACAATTTGGATGAATGTAGGATTTACCTTTTTAATCTTACTAGGCGGGTTGCAATCGATTGATCGTCATCTTTATGAAAGTGCAGAAATTGATGGGGCTGGCTATTTTTATCAGCTAAGACGCATCACAATCCCAATGTTATCACCCAGTCTATTCTTTGTTGTTACGGTCACCTTTATCAATGCGTTCCAAACATTTGGACAAATTGATATGTTGACAAGAGGTGGACCGCAAAATGAAACGAATTTAATCGTCTACTCAATCTATCAAGATGCGTTTATGAATTATCAATTTGGAACAGCAAGTGCACAAGCAATTGTGTTATTTATCATTATTCTGATTCTGACCTTAATTCAATTCAAGCTCGGTGAAAGGAAGGTGCATTATCAATGAGCATTCCTTTATACCGCAAGATCATTACCTATTGCTTATTAGCCATTACCGCGTTATTTATTTTTATACCTGTATTAATTGCTTTTTCAATGA
>CAZONN010000225.1:0-2698 GCA_964581235.1 uncultured Amphibacillus sp. | reverse complement strand
AGAATTCCAGCAACTTTAAAATGCTGTTTTTAAAAAGTTATGAATAATTCAGGATTAATAATAGTCTTGCCAATTTTGACAAGACTATCAGTTAGCCACCTTTAAAGAATGAGCCAATCCCTTTAACTATCGGAGAGAATTGTTGATACGTATTAGCCACTTGACCAGCCGTATTTAGAACTTTATCGACGTCGAATTTCCCTTCATCATTTTGAAAATAGCCCATAACTCCTTTTGTAGGTGGTTTTTGCTGGGTATCCATACCTTGTATTCCATGCATACCATGATATGGTGGTTGCCAAGGCCCCTGATGAAAGGGCATATTTGGATATGTTGGCGGATAGGGTTGTTGGTTCATTTGTGCAGATGGTGGAAGTTGATTATAGTAGTATGGATCATTAGGCGTTTGACTTTTGGGCTGAAAAAAGAATCGATTTGATCGCATAAAAACACCCCTATTCAATAATCTTTGTTAGATTATCATATGAGAATGTGATTCAAATCGTTCATCTAATTCATCAGTCCTTTTGAATTAAACGTCTAATTTTATCTTTCTGAAAGCCCAATACAACTTGATTGTTAATAATAACAGCAGGAGCTGAATAGACATCGCGTGCTTGTAATTCCGTTAAGAACTCTCGATTTGTAGTAACATTCTTTTCGTTATAATCAACAGATAATTCATTTAAATAATCAATAATTTGAATCGACTCATCACAGTCATCACTGCTATAAACGGTGATCTCTATCTCTGACATTTCATTAATCCCCCCTCTAAAGTAAGAGTACTCGACACTTGTTATTTTCTTCTGTTTTTATACACTTCAACTAATTAACTTTGTTCAGAAAACAAGTCCTCTATTAACTCAGTTTCTAGCTTCGGATTTATTCTTGGCTCTAAAACAAAATTAGGCTCTTATTCCTATATCCTCTTTTTCTATATACCCATTTTATCACCAAACAAACATCATCTTTTATATTTTAAAAAAGTTATTAGTTTACAAAACAGTTGATTTTAATCGTTTTTTCAACATAAAAACACCTCCTTCTTTATAGCTAAATTGAGAAAGAGGTGCGATAATTTCTATTTGATTTCATCGGCATATAGACCTAGTTTTTTCAATAAGTCAATTGCTACTCGTTTTTCTTGCTCTGATAGAGCGGCGGTAATTTCTTCTATTTGCTTCCAGTGATCAGGGAAGATTTCATTGAGTAAGTCTTTTCCTGCATCTGAAATCGAGGCATGTGTAATTCTACGGTCCTTGGCACATCGCGTCCGGTTAATGTATCCCTTTTCTTCTAACCTATCGACAACATAAGTAATGCTGCCGCTAGCCAATAAAATTTTATCGCCGATTTTTTGCAATGGTTGATCCCCTGAATGGTATAATAGTTCCAGTACCGCGAATTCTGTCGGATTTAAACCATACTTGCGAATATCTTCTGTCACTCGGTCCGTAACTGAGCGATAAGCCTTTGATAGAACAACAAAGAGTTTCAATGACGGGTCTTGTTTTCTTTTTAGATATTGCTCTTTTTCTTGATTCATTTTTCTCGCTCCTAATTTACGATATAGAATAATTATAACGCACTATAGTACAAATGATAATTAATATGCTGACAAATGTTAAATTAAAAAAGCCTCCTTAGTTAAGGAGCCTGTCAAGAGATTGAATGACCAAAGCATTTATTTAGTTAGTCATCAAAGTTGATTTTCCGGCTCTATTATGCCCGATTTATGCAGTAATCGAGCCGGTTTTTTGTGAAAGTTGAATTTGAGCTAAAATTACTTGTTGCTTGGTCTGGAAACAAACCTGATCAACAGCAAACATAAATTAGTCTCATTCCTCCCCTTTGGACAAAATCTTTTCAAAATAGAAAAATTCGATTGTACCTCGGCGACCAGTTCTTTTATCAACTAACTGATAGCCATGTCGTTTAAAAACTTTTTGAGCATGTAAGTTTTCGCTATATGTGTCGGTATTTATTCGATAAACACCGTTAGCTTTTGCATGCTCTTCAGCAAATCGCATCAGCTGATCTGCTATTCCACGACCATGATAGTCAGGACTTATGGCTATACGCTTAAGCGTCCATGCTGGGACGTTGCTAGCCCAATTAATTAAAGGATACTCATTGTGTCCTTCGTGACTGATCGAATAAACGCCAACTACTTTATCTTCTATGAGATAAACAAATAACTCACGTTTATTGATGTCTTTCAGATAATCCGCTTCAGTTGGATAGCTATCATCCCATTGCACGCTACCCCTTTCGCGCATCAACTTAACTACAGCACGCACGATTGTCATAATTTCCTTTAAATCCTGAAGTGTTGCTTCACGGATCATCACATCACATCCTAACTATCATTATTAATTTTCTTTATATTCAACTCGACCAAGCATGTATGCTAGGACTAAACCGAGTAATAAAGCGAGTCCACTTAAAATAAGCTCACTTCCTCCTACTGGCCAACCAGGATAAATAACAAAGATTGACCCAATAACTAAACCAATAATTCCTGCATAAGTTGCAACTGGATATTGATTGAGCATATAGCTAATAATCTTACTCATTGTAATGATCCCTAGCCCGACTCCGATAGCGACAACAATTAAAATATCTAATTGTAATTGAGTGACAGCATTGATAATTGTCCCGTAGACACCCATGATTAATAAAATCAACGAACCAC
>CAZONN010000224.1:0-2742 GCA_964581235.1 uncultured Amphibacillus sp. | reverse complement strand
AAGCCGTAGTCGAAGCCTGGGAAGAGAGTTTTTGCAAAGTTAATCATTTTCGTTAAAACGACATTTTCTTTGACCGTATCGGGTAGTGCGTTAATAAAGTCAAAGACCGCTGCAATAATGGTCAGTCCTGTTGTCCATCTGTAGATATCCTTTTGCTTATTAATTATCGGTGTCAGTAATGACAAGATAATCAACGTAATCGCCAATGGATAAAGGAACATCAGTACAGGAACAGATAGCTGAATGATTGCGTTTAGGCCAAAGTTGGCAATGGCAAACGACACTAGCGTAAAAGCAATCGCGTACTTATTATAAGAGATCGAGCGCGGGAACATTTCACTAAACATCTGCGCACATGACGTGATTAAACCGATCGCTGTTTTTAAACACGCTACAAATACTATCGCAGCGAGTAAGATTTGACCGACAAAGCCAAAGTAATGCGAACCAACCATCGAGAGAATGATCCCGCCGTTCGCTCCGCTTCCAACACTAGCTAAACTTGTTACGCCCATATAAGCTAACGACGCATAAATGACACCCATGCCGATTAAACAAATAACGCCAGATTTTAATGTCTCAATCGCTTTTCTTTTTGGATCATGCACGCCTAGTTTTTCGATCGTTGAAATAATGACAATCGCAAAGGCTAGTGATGCGAGTGCGTCCATTGTGTGATAACCGTCGAGTATCCCAGTAAATAAAGGGCGTGTTGCATACGTTCCTTGTGGTTCAAATTGACCGATCTCACCCATTGGATTGATAAACGTGGCGACAATTAGAACGGATAACAGAATTAAGAATGCTGGTGTTAAATATCTCCCAACCCAATCTAAAATCCGACCTGGTCTGAGTGAAAAGTAGAGTGTCATGATAAAGAAGATCAACGAGAAGATTAATAAACCGACTTGAAGAAAATCATCACCAATAAAATCTGCTACTCCGACTTCGAACGCAACAGTCGCCGTACGAGGAATTGCGAATAATGGCCCAATCGTTAAATATAAAGCACAAGTGAAAAAGATCGAATAGTTCTTATTCACAGGTCTAGCCATATCGAATAAACTCTCACTTCTTGAAAGTGCAGAAGCAATAACTCCAAGCACCGGGAGACCCACACCTGTCAATAAAAAACCAATCGTAGCCGGTAGCGTATTTGCACCTGCTAACTGACCCATTTGAACAGGAAAAATTAAATTCCCTGCACCAAAAAATAGTCCGAACAATAACGAACCTATCAATAAATTTGATTTAAAATCTAACTTTTTATTCATCATAAAGCTCCTTAAAACAACAGTCTATAAACGGCTTAAATTATAACACATCAATTTGTTTTTGGTTAGAAACATCGCAATAACTTGCAAATAAAAAAGCAGTACCCGCTTTACACAGGTACTGCCGTATCGTTTAGCGACAATTACACTATTCCCTTACCAAGCGCAGAGTAGATAACCGTTGGAGAAATTATTAAACATAACATGAACATCAAAAACCTTTAGGTTTAGACATTAACTACTTTCGATTAATCTTCTATATTATACGGCATTGCTACTTCAAAATTATACTCACTATCCAATACATTTCGAGCATGAATATAATTATGGGCTTTATAAACTAAGTAGTTTTCTCCATCCTCTACGACCTCTTCAACAGGTTCAAAAAATGACAATACTTCTGCATCGTTTGTGTCATAACGTTGATAATGTTCTCTCACTTCATTCATGGTAATATTAAGTGGCTTTTCCTCAGCACTAGTAAAATTAACATCGAGAAATACCCAAAAGCCATTTTCTTTCACATAATCTAACTGATAAGTCCCAGCCGGATAATAGCCAGCTCCATCTGCCATCCTGATAAAGCTCGCTGTAAAATGATCATCTGATTGTTCTAGCACTTCAAAGCGCGCACTAATATCACCACTGTGCAAATGTTGAATACTCATCGTCCAATAAAAATCAGCCAAATAACTTCTCGTCCACTCATCAAGTATTTCATCAGCAACTAGACGTTTAAACTGCTCTTTTGTCGCTTCAAGAACCTTCGTCACTTCATCCGTATCTTGTGCAGGATCGATAATCGAATCATTCACAATCCCCATCATCGCCTGATAATCATACGCATCCTGACTTGCATCCATCTGATCCAAGTTATTAATCACAATCTTCTCTATCTCTTGATTCGTTAAAGGTTTAAATTCTTCAACTTCTTCTTCAACCTCGTCAGTTTCCTCCACAAGCGCTTCCACCTCTACGTCAGGTTCCTCGACTGTCCCAGCTTCACCATCTGTCCCACCACAAGCAACTAACGAAAACATTATCAATAGTAATGCAATCAATCGATAAGTCATTTTCACAAAAATTCCCCCTAGATATTTTAGCAATTACGCATTCTTTTTCATTTGCTTACTCCTTAATTGACCACACGCTGCATCAATATCAGAACCCTGTTCAACACGGACCCCGCAATTGATGCCCTCTTTTAACAGCACCTCATAAAAACCGACAATCGCTTCTTTCTCACTGCGATCATATTGGTTATGTTCTTCAACTGGGTTGTATGGAATCAAGTTCACATACGATAAGTGGCGCTTATCTTTTAATAGTTTCGCCAATTCAAGTGCCTCTTCCTTTCGGTCATTGACACCTTTCAGTAAAATATACTCAAACGTAACACGACGATTCGTTTTCTCTAAATAATAATCAACCGCAGCCATTAACTTTTCAATTGGAAAAGCACGATTAA
>CAZONN010000223.1:0-2744 GCA_964581235.1 uncultured Amphibacillus sp. | reverse complement strand
AAACGACTATGACAAAAACATCATCAACGGATGCACCTGCCAAAATTAATTGCGGAATCCCTTTTTTAACTCCATAACCTTCTTCTTGGACTTTCAACATATGTGGTACAACAACAGCTGGTGATACAGCTGCCAAAACGCTTCCCATCAATGCAGCCTCCAATCTGGTCACCCCTAATAATATAGGCGCCAAAATAACAACTCCAACCATTTCAAAAATAGCGGGGAGAAAGGCCATCCATATAGCAGAACGACCAACCTTCTTTAAATCAGCTAAACTCAAAGATAGGCCAGCTCGCGTTAAAATAATAATTAAAGCGATTTGTCGAAGTGTCGCTGAAATTTCAAGCGTTAACGGATCCAATAAATTCCATACACTTGGGCCAATCAAAATTCCAACCAATAACATGCCTAGTAACGGGGGTATCTTAAATCGGCCCATCAAACGTCCGGCCAAGCCACCCAATAAAAGAATTAACGCAAAACTGAATAACATTCAAAAAACCTCCTGAAATAAATGGACTGGAACTAGTATATCAAAACCAAATCAAATCTAGTAATGCCCGATTCGGATAGTTGAATTACATCTTCAAACTGGTAAAATAGCAGAGACTAAAAAGCTATATTCAGCAGGAGGGCTCAATGCGTTATTTAACGTCCAATCTATATTTTGCCGGATTAATGATTCTCGGCATTAGCATGCTATTTTGGTATGTCTTAAACGACACCCCAAAATCAAACAAGAAGTCGATATTATCAACATTCATGGATGTCGCCATCAACTTTATTGGTATCGCATTTGTGATCAATTTAACCTTACACGTTCAAGAAGTGATTAACTTTCCTTATCGAATTTTAATCTTTTCATCCATTGAGATCGCACTTGCCACATTCACTATTACGATTTACAGTACCATCAAATATGGCAAAAAACTATTAAATAATCCACAAAAGTCGTGGAGTGTCGGGCAATTATTCATCTTACTCGGATTTGTGAATCATGTGTATCTCTACATACAGTACCGCAATCTGCGTCCGTTAATCTTTATCGCATTTTTTATGGCACTATTAGTGATGAGCACAGTCAAATCGCTAAGAAACAGAATCAACGGGCTGCTTATGATAGTCATTTCGGCCGTTGTTCACTTTATCTTAATGGGGCAGCAACCGGTTGTGTACTTTAATTTCACATTTTATCGTCTGCCGTTAGCCCTTATCGTCGCCATTTTCGTCACGATGTTATTTATCCAAAGGAGGAACAATCAATCGACGCTGAACTAACCGTCTTTATCGCTTTTGCAGCAGGAGCACTTTCGTTTCTGTCACCCTGCACATTACCACTACTGCCACTTTATTTGTCTTATATTACTGGAAAAAGTGTTAATGAAATCAAAACAAATACAAATAAGACGTTCAAACGAACCTTGTTGTTACACTCAATCGTCTTTTTACTTGGCGTTTCCGTTGTCTATATGAGCCTTGGTCTCGGTGCAAGTTACCTCGGAGGAGTATTCACAAATCTGATGACCGGTGCCACGAGCGTGCTGATTCAGCGCCTCGCGGGTCTACTTATTATTATTATGGGACTCGTTACGACAGGGTGGCTGACTATCCCAACCTTATTAAAAGACAATCGTAAAATGAAAACCCAGACCACTAGCGGATATGTATCTAGCTTTTTTATCGGTTTAGGCTTTGCCGCTGGATGGACGCCCTGTATTGGACCAATCTTCTCGACAATTTTACTCATCGGTATTGCAACAGGCACACCACCGATATTGTACTTAACGTTTTACATTTTAGGCTTTACATTACCATTCTTACTCGTTTCATTCTTTATCGGACGAATGGATAAGCTTTTAAAACACACAGAAAAATTAATGAAAATCGGAGGCGTTATGATGATCCTAATGGGGATTCTTCTATTAACAGGCTATTTAGAGGTCTTATCTGAATTCATCGCACGCCTATTACAAGACACACCGTTCGAGTTACTCGGCTAATAAAGGAGAAAATAGAGAATATGAAAAAAGCAGCAATTTGGGTTGTCATTTTAGGCGTCTTTGGTTTTATTTTGTACGATTTCGCCTCGTCATCTCAAAAAGAACAAGCACTCGTAGAAGAAGCATCACAACCTATTCCCGTAGACGAAGAGGAAGCAGTTGAGGTGCCTGATGAATACCAAGATTTATCGGATGAAGAACTAGAAGACCTTCTCGCAGAATATGCGGATATAGCCGCAGAAAACCCAGGCCCAGCAATTGAGTTTGGCGCAAGTCAAGGAGATACCGCATATGATTTTTATCTAGAAGACATGGACGGCAACTATGTTAGCCTATCCGACTTCCGTGGTAAGAAAGTCTTTTTAAACTTTTGGGCAAGCTGGTGCCCACCGTGTCGTGTAGAAGCACCACATTTGCAGGCATTCGCTGAAGAAAATGAAGATGTTGTAGTTTTAGGTGTTAACGTTACGTCATCCGAAAGTAATCCGGCTAATGTGCAGGGCTTCATCGACGAATTTGGTCTCACATTCCCGAATCTTTATGGGACGGACGACATCGCATATCTGTATTATGTTGAGTCGTTACCCACATCATACTTCATCGATAGTAACGGAGTTGTTGCAGAGTCCGTGATCGGACCCGTTACACAAGATATTTTAGAAGCACGCTTCGCGTTAATGGACTAGTGTGAAATGAAAACCCCGTGCGTATAACTAGCTGTGAAGAGAAAGCCTATGTTAC
>CAZONN010000222.1:0-2767 GCA_964581235.1 uncultured Amphibacillus sp. | reverse complement strand
TGCCGTGGCTGTGGTCAAACGATCGGAAAGCTATATCCGATTATCGAGCTACTTACCGGTCTGTTTTTTGCGCTTAGTTATTGGCGATTTGATCTGACATTGGAATTAGTGCTTTCGCTCATCGTTGTTTCATTAGCGATTATCATCATCGTAACCGACTATACATACACACTGATTCCTAACAAAATACTACTGTTTTTCTTGCCAATCTTGATTATTGCTAGAATCGTCACCCCATTAAATCCATGGTGGTCACCGATCGTAGGTAGCCTGACTGGTTTTGGTCTTTTATTACTGATTATTATCGTTAGTAAAGGCGGTATGGGTGCTGGTGACATGAAGTATTTTGCTGTCTTAGGAATTGTCTTTGGCTTTCCGAATATTTTGCTCGTCTTTTTCTTATCAACATTATACGGGGCAATCATTAACATAGTGCTCTTAATCTTTAAAAAAGTGACCCGAAAATCAAAGGTGCCATTTGGACCATATATTAGCTTTGCGGCGCTGACTGTACTATTCTTTGGTGAACAAATTATTAATTGGTATTTATCGTTATTTTAGTTAGAAATCTATCGAAACTAGAGGATGAATGAGATGCAATTATTTAACAAAGAACATGTTTTTATCTTGCTTACTGAGCGTACAATTCGTTATTTAACATGGCATAGCAGTAATGTCGTGCGTCAAAATGCCGATTACGGTGAGTTAGTTTTGGATTCTTTAATCATTGAGGATGGGCAAATCATTAATGAAGAATTATTGACATCAATGCTAAATAACTTAATTGAACAGAAGAATTGGAAAGGACACAAATTATCATTTATTGTACCAGATAATTTTGTTACAATGCGCCAAGAGTCAATTCCTAAGCAATTAACAAAAAATGAAATTCGCTCTTATATCGAGCTACACATGGAAGGAAGTAATCGGTTACCTTTTAAAAACCCTTACATTGATTATCACTTACCTGAAAAAGGGAAAAATAAAAATAAAAATAAAATTATACTGTTTGCTTACCCTTCTGAACGACTAAAACCATTCAGGCAATTATTTGAAGATGTTGGTTTGTGGCCAAATGTTGCTGATATCTCTTATCTAAGTTTATATCGTGCATATTTAAAAGCTGAATTAGCTACAAAAGATGAACATTTACTAATGATTCAATGGAACAAATATGATTTAACGATGACTGTATTTCATCAACAAACCCCAAAGTTCTCACGTCATGTTCATTTGGAACATGCAGCACAATCTTGGCAAAAGAACGAAGAGAGCAAACAACTCGAATGGAAATCAAGTTTATTAACTCTGACTGATTTTGTTGAACAACAGTTAATCTCGATTGAGAGATTTATAGATTTTTATCGTTATTCAGTTGTGAGTGATGAAGGACAAATCAATCAAATCCTAATAACAGGGGACTTCCCTAATAAACAGATTATTGAGGATCAATTAATGAAACGGTTTGATTTACCGATAAAAAAACTTACTTTACCAAATGATTTACCGATAGAATTTGGTTCGCTATATGGTTTAGGATTAAGGGGTGAGCGATTTGATCAATAAATATAATCGCGCTGTGATTGTGAGGTTGTTACGATGATTGAAATTAATTTTTTTGAACGAAAAAAGAAGAATTATAGTCCGTTAATCTTAGTCGCAATTTTTTTAGTTGGTTTATTAGTCGTTGGTGCTTATGTCATGTTAATGAATACAATCTTAGAAAATCAGCATAAAGACAATCTAACGAAAATAAGTGAACAACAACCGCGGGTCAATGAATTGAAGCAAATTCAAGTATTTTCTGATCAAGTTAGGGAATTATCGCAACAACTTGAGTTACTAGATGGAAGTCAGTACCCAACGCCATTAGTATATGAAACTGTTAATGAATTGTTACCGCAATCTGACGCCCTTTATTTGCACGATTACACCTTTTCAATTGATGACGGGATAAGATTATCGGTTCAACTGGTTCATTTTGATCAAGTTATTGATCTGCAACGTTCCTTGCTTGATTTAGCTTTTGTTACAGATGTAGTGTTAGAGACCGTTGATCTTGTTAATCAAGATGAACAGCATTATTTAGTAAATATTCAAGTGGAAATTGATCGTGATCTATTGAGTGAGGTGACTCAGGATGATTAAATGGAATCGGACATATACCTTATTATCAATTCTTGTTGTCTTGTTTCTAGTTTTTATTTGGTATTATAGTCAACTCTATTTATTAGAACCAGTTAGAGAATTGATTAGTGAGTCAGAAGAAACGCTTGCTGAACATCAAGTTTTTATCGATTTAGCGGATTCAGGAAAACTATCGAGAGAGGAAATTCAAACCGAGTTTGAGTCTATCCAAGTGGAATTGCCTGTCGATAAAGAAATTGATTTAATCGTTTCTGCTTTAAGAGATATTGAAAGTGACACAGATGTTGTTCTTGAGTTGATCAGTTTATCAAATGAATCGTTAGATACTGATCAACCATACTATCCGAGTGAGATTGGATCGATCCACTATAAAATAGAATTTACCGCAGAAACGTTTGACGATTTCGAATCATTTATTAACGAATTAAACAACCAAACACGGATCGTCGAAATTGATCAGCTATCGATTCAACAAACATCGACAGAAAGCGTGACAGGTTCTGTAGAAAGCGTGACAGGTTCTGTTGCAATTAGGTACTTTTATAATGATGATATCAATTTTAATGGTTCTACGTCAAGTAACGTTGGTGAAGAATTTTAGCCGATCATTATTTAGTTA
>CAZONN010000221.1:0-2788 GCA_964581235.1 uncultured Amphibacillus sp. | reverse complement strand
AAAAAAGAAAACTTTAATGACTTATTCTTCGACACATCTAGCTAGAGTTTCTTTAATCGAGGCAACTACATCGTATTCTTTAATTCCTAAGACGTCCATTGTTTCCTTTGGATCGATATAGAGGTCTTCTTCTTGCATTTTAGTGCTGATAACCATGTGAATACCATGTTCTGTACCTGCGTCGGCTGCAGCTTGGTCAATTTGTTCGTATGTTGGTTTCATTTGCTCGTAAGGCATTTCAACGATTTGAGTTGTCTCTTCTTGACCTAATGCTTCAACCATTAATTCATAGAAAAACTTGTACTTCATGTTATAACTAGAAATAGCATACGTATGACGGTGCTTACCATTCTCTAATGCGCCAACCGTTGCTTCAGCTACTTGCTCCGCCGTTACCACAGCTGTCCCACCTTTTAAAGCAGGAAAGACAGGTTGACCTTTGATTTGATCAGTGAACATTTTCCAAAGTGGCATTCTTCCTGGCATTGTGCCGAAGATATACGGTAAACGCAATGAGGTGACATCCATACTTCCTTCACCTTCGGCAAACGCAACCTGCTCCTGTAAAAGCCGAGTATTCGGATAAGCTTGTTTTTTCAACTCATACTGAGGCAAGCGCTCAGCAAATTCAGCAAAGTAAGAACCAAATAAGACGAATTTCTTCAAGCCAGCCTCTTTAGCTAAGCGAGCCAATCGTTGTGTTGGCAATACATTTGCTTCGTAAAAGAATTTTAACGCTGGCGCTGGCGGGACAATTCGCTCATCAGCACCTGCAGCATATACAAAACCGTAACAATCACTTAATAACTCTTTAATTTCATTATCTGATAGTTCATTAATATCGCCTAACTTACATTCTACTTCACTTGGTAGCAAATCTTCAGTCGGCATTGGTGGTAATGACATTGTTTTAACGCCATAACCCCTTGCTAGTAATTCTTTTGTAGTATAATAGCCTAAGAAACCAGTACCACCTAAAATAAATATTTTTTTCATTGATTACAACTCCCTTGTGATTGAATTCACATTAATCATATCATGAATATTTACACTAAAAATGACGATAAAGGACAAAACACTAACTCATCGTGAAAGGCGGATTTTTAAAATGATTAAAACACTTCCCTATGTTGGCGCTGACTATTATACCGATCATTTTCGTGCGAACCAACTTGAAATTACTAAACAACAGCTAACTGTAAATGAACAATTGAAACACAAAGATGAAATTGAATTTGTTTATATTGTTAACGGATCAGGCCAGATTAATATTAACGGCACACGCTTCGCTGTACAGGCAGGGGATTTACTTTTATTGATGCCTTTTCATGTCCATGGATTAATACCTGAAAAGTCACTAGATCTGTACCGGGTTAGATTCTCGATTGGTTTAATGTTATTGGTTAGTACGAACCGCGAACTCTATTTAACTAAGGTAAAAAAGATGGATCAAGTCTCACCGATCAAATCGTTATCATCTAGGGAGAAGAGACAAGTGAAGTTTATTTGCGAGGAAATTTTTCAAGAAAAAAAACTAAATCAGACGCTAACAGAATCGTTGAATTTATCACTTGTGTCGTTATTGTCTTACACCTACCACAAAAACATCTCACAAAACAATGCAGCTATCATTGAGGCTAATGTTCAGTGGCGCATTTTGCAATACATTCAAATTCATCACCAAAGTAAACTGACACTAGCAACTGTCGCAAACGCCTTAGACATATCAGCAGGAGAGATAGAGCAGGTTTTAAAACAACTAACCGGTGCCGGCTTTAATAAAAACTTAAACCGGGTTAGAATTCGCAATGCGACTGCCTTGCTCCAGTTTGAGGAGTTATCAATTAATCAGATCGGAAGAATATGCGGCTATCAAACAGAGGCGAACTTTTATAAACAATTTAAAAAAATCCGTGGTATCACACCGTTAAACTTCCGTAGTCAAGAACAAATGGTGTCAAAGACGAAAAATAGAACAGACGCATGGTCAATTTATATTTATATCCAAGAAAATTACGCAAGCCCGATCACCTTGCGGATTGCAGCCGAAAACCTATCGCTCACTGAGAAAAAGATTACTCGGATTTTACAAGAGACTTTCGATAAAACATTCAGTGATCTGCTCAATGAAACGCGGTTGTTGATCGCTAGAAATCTATTACTAACAATGAATAAACCAGTTGTAGATATATCACGTTTAGTAGGATTTAATAATAGTGCCACATTTACCCGGCAATTCAAAGCGATGTACGATTACCCACCTAAACAATTTGTGAAGGTTTATCGGCGGAGTTAACGAGAGATTAAACGTTCCGTAACGATAAGGTTTTTATTTTTTTATAAAATTACTCATGACTCACTATTAAATGAGGTTGCTTCACTTCTCTAGCTGATGGTATCAAGATCATTGTTGCGATAAATAAACACAATAGAATTGAGAAGATGAAGATCCCAAGTAAACCACTATGATAGATTGCTTGATCATTTGTCAGTAAACTAACTAAGATTACAGCCCCCACGCTTAACGCATAAACACCTTTACTAAATTTAGGCGATCTGTTTATTTCCAACGTGGTAGCTTTTTGCAACAACATAACAATGATGATCGTACTTATGTTGACTGACATACCGACCCAAAGTAGAAACTGTCGAGCCTATTTTCTAAAAATTCAGTTAGAAATGTTTTAGAGTATCGTAACTTAACTCTTCGCTACCTATCAATTCAACAATAAGACGACTAACAACTCATTTTCTATTGCGTTTTAAATTGTTATATATGGGAATGTTA
>CAZONN010000220.1:0-2796 GCA_964581235.1 uncultured Amphibacillus sp. | reverse complement strand
AACAATATTTATTGTTTTACAATAAATATTTGTGTTTTTGTGCATTTTAAGTGTGCGTGACTCGGTGATGCTGGTTGAGCAGTGATGTGTTAGGCAGAAGCGAATATTTTGCTACGGACATTTTGGAGCTTGTAAATCGTGAAATTGTCCGTAGTGAGGCTTGCTTCGGACATTTTGGAGCTTATAAATCGCGAAAGTGTCCGTAGTGAGGCTTCTTCGGACTTTTTGGAGCTTATAAATCGTGAAATTGTCCGAAGTGGGGCTAGCTTCGGACTTTTTGGAGCTTATAAATCGTCGAAATGTCCGAAGTGGCAGTTTGGAGTGGGCTTTTTATTCAATCGAAAGCAGATAATCTAAGTTTTCTGTCAGCAGATAAACGTATGCTATACTAAAACAAAAACAGGGTGGTGAACGATATCGTGCAAAAGAGATTATCTGATCAAGTCGCGGATGATATTATGACGATGATTGCAATTGAAAAAAGATTTAGCCCGGGGGATCAGTTGCCAAATGAAAATGAATTGTCAGAGGAACTGCATGTTAGCCGAACAACATTGCGTGAGGCGATTCGTGTTCTTGTGACGAACGGTGTGTTAGAAATTAAACGAGGCCTGGGGACGTTTGTTAAAGAGGATTTCGATGCAAGTCAGACGATGCGATCATTGAACCAGATTTCAGAAGCCTGGATCGGCGCGAAAGACTTATACGAAATGCGGTTAATTTTTGAGCCTGAAGCTGCTTACTATGCGACGATTCGAGCAACGGATGCTGAGTTGGAGCGAATTTTGGCGTATGGTCGACAGATTGAGGAAAAAATCAAACTTGGTGAAGACCGAACAGATGTTGAACAAAAATTTCACAAATCAATTTCGAACGCGACACATAATGCATTTATGGACAAGCTAATGCCGGTCATTTTTCAAGCGATTGATGCGGGGGTTGTTTTGTCACAGACGAGTGAACGCGCGCTTCAAGACACGATTAGCGATCATCAACTGATTATGGAATTTATGAAAGCACGGAATCCTGAAGGTGCGCGGAGTGCGATGAAAATTCATATTTTACGAGCGATTAATGATTTAGAAATTGAATAAATATTCATGGTTGTCTAACAACGGTGTTGACAGCAGACATCTTGCCATTTAAACTAGTAGTACTAAATTAAATGATAAGGTGTGTGTTTATAGTGAGAAGCGATATGATTAAAGTTGGGGTTGACCGCGCACCCCACCGTAGTCTGTTATATGCGACGGGAAAAGTGAAAACGAAAGACTTAGGTAAGCCATTTATTGGTGTCTGTAACTCGTATATTGATATTATTCCAGGTCACGTTCATTTGCGTGAATTTGCTGATGTTGTTAAAGAAGCGATTATTGAAGCGGGTGGAATTCCGTTTGAGTTTAATACAATCGGTGTTGATGATGGGATTGCGATGGGGCATATTGGAATGCGCTATTCGTTGCCGAGTCGTGAACTGATTGCGGATTCTGCTGAAACAGTCATAAACGCACACTGGTTTGATGGTGTTTTCTATATTCCAAACTGTGACAAAATTACCCCTGGCATGTTGATGGCTGCGGCTCGGACGAATGTGCCATCTGTTTTTGTCTCAGGTGGGCCGATGGAAGCTGGTGTTAGTTCAACTGGGCAACAACTTTCTTTAACATCTGTGTTTGAAGGTGTTGGAGCACATAAAGCAGGGAAAATGACTGCGGAAGAATTGTTAGATATTGAACAGAGTGCATGTCCAACATGTGGTTCTTGTTCGGGTATGTTTACGGCGAATTCAATGAACTGTTTAATGGAAATGCTCGGACTAGCGCTACCTGGTAACGGGACAATTGTTGCGACAAGTGATAAGCGTAAAGAATTGGTTCGTGAAGCTGCCAAACATTTAATGCGAATGGTTAAAGATGACGTCAAGCCACGTGATATCATTACCAAAGAAGCAATCGATGATGCATTTGCGCTTGATATGGCAAT
This sequence comes from uncultured Amphibacillus sp., assembly GCA_964581235.1. Lineage (GTDB taxonomy): Bacteria > Bacillota > Bacilli > Bacillales > Amphibacillaceae > Amphibacillus. The sequence continues at coordinate 813 of CAZONN010000220.1, read as the reverse complement.
GGGTGGCTCAACAAATACAGTCCTCCATACATTAGCAATCGCACATGAGGCAGGCATTGATTACAAAATGTCCGACATTAATAAAGTCGCTGAAAGAGTCCCTTATTTAGCAAAAATTATGCCAGCATCAGATATTTCGATGGATGATGTTAATAAAGCCGGTGGCGTTCAGGCAATTATTAATGAACTAGCAAAAATTCCTGGCGCGATCCATCCCGATCGGATGACGATTACCGGGTTAACAATGGGTGAACTCGTTAAAGACGATCCGATCACAAATCCAGATGTAATCCGAACAAAAGATAATCCATATAGTCCAGTTGGAGGCTTATCCGTTTTATATGGTAACATCGCTCCTGAAGGCTCGGTCATTAAGGTGGGCGCTGTTGATCCATCGATTAAAAAATTCGTTGGTGAAGCGATTGTGTTTGACTCACAAGATGAAGCGCAAGAAGCGATTGATGATGGAACGGTTAAAGCTGGCCACGTTGTCGTAATTCGCTATGAAGGACCAAAAGGTGGGCCGGGAATGCCAGAAATGCTCGCGCCGACCTCAGCGATTATGGGACGTGGACTTGGGACAGAAGTTGCGCTCATTACTGACGGACGTTTTAGCGGGGCTTCACGCGGTATTTCAATTGGTCATATGTCACCGGAGGCGGCTGAGGGGGGACCGATCGCTTTAGTTAAAAACGGTGATACGATTGAAATTGATTTACCGAACCGAACAATTAACGTCAACGTTTCAGATCAAGAGTTAGCTGAACGCGCGAAAGATTTAAAACCATTTGAGCCAAAAATTAAAACAGGCTG
>CAZONN010000219.1:0-2807 GCA_964581235.1 uncultured Amphibacillus sp. | reverse complement strand
TGATCCGGATTTTCAACGAGATCATTATATTTTGCTTGGCTAATGCCGTAAGTAAAATCATGCGGGTCAAACGACGGACTCGAAACAAGTGCCAACGTCTCACCAGTAGTTGGATCGATCGCGGCGGTTGTGCCCGCATCACCATCATAAGCGTCAAAAATATTTTTTTGTAATTCAGCATCAATCGTTAAATGGATATCTTCACCTGGAGTCGGTGGTTTTTCAGCAATCCCAATTTTACTCGTCTCACTTTCAACAATGATTCGGATACCATCTTTACCACGTAAACGTTCTTCAAACAGCTGCTCAATCCCTCTTTTACCGATTAAATCATGCTGCGAATAAATCCCATCTTCATCATTCTCTAACTCTTCCTCGCTAATCTGCCCAATGTAACCAACTAAGTGGGCAAAACTCTCGCCGTATGGATAAGAACGCCCCGTTTTCGACTGGGCAATAACAGGCGGAATCGCCATCAATTCAGAAATATAATCCTCATTATCAGTTGGAAGCGTTTTTAATGGAACGAACATCCCATCAGCGACCCACCCCTGATTAAGCGTTGACTCAATCGCATTGACACTCATATCAAGCAAATCAGCAAGATCGGCAATTTCTTTTTCACGATTGTCAGTAAAGCGCCCAGTATCAACACCAACTTCATAGACAGTATCACTGATTGCAAGACCCTTTCCGTTTCGGTCAAAAATTTCCCCTCTGGTGGTTGGCGTTGTGGCGAAAGTAATTGTGCCTCCGTTTGCTAATTCAGGGAAAATCAATCCCGGGTGCCATTCTACATCCCAATCACTCATTGTTTCTTCTTCGTCTACCGGGATGATGCGTTCAACCATCGTTATTTCAGCATCGAATTTAATTTCGTCGACAATTGATTGCTGCTTGACGGTGATAGGGAATTTAGTTGGATACTCAATCTCTCCACCCTCAAGAGGTTCAGGATGTTCTGGTAAGGCATAGGTAATCTCTAGTTGGTCGATTTCTAAATCTTGATATATTTTCTGGTAACGGTCGACAAAATCTGCTCGACTATAAGTTGCTTTTGTTTCCTCAGAGAGCATGTCATACATTTGATCAAAGTTGCCATCGTGCCACAATTGAATGTATGCTTCGAACCGTTCTTCTGGCAAAATAATTTCTGTTTCTTCATCTGAACAACTAACGAGTGTAAAAACAGCTAATAAACTGATTAAAAGATAAGTTAGTTTTTTCATAGAACCTCTCCTTATCACTTTTCTACTGGAACTGCGTAAATCACGTAACGATCAGGTGCGTTACCAAGATAGCCAAAAGGATAGCAAGTTGAAATAACAAGTTCCTCATCTGGTGCGGTAGAGCCAATGACTGACGTATCGTTCGCACTAACAATAATTGAATCGACCATCTCATACTCGAACTTCCCATAAGGAAGTTCAATTTCAATAATGTCTCCGACTTCAATTTCACCTAAGCGTCTGAATACTGTATCACGGTGTCCGGATAATAGAATTTGGTCGTTATCGCCCGGGAATGCTGTTTGTGCCATGTGGCCTACTCCATGTTTTAATTCCTCAGGGTCAGTTCCTTCAATAATAGCGAGTGATGCGTCAATTTTGTCAATATTGAGTAAGCCGATTGCATCACCGATCTCTGGTTTAAAGACGATATCTTTAGTGGGCTCAGCATACGCTCGAGCTAATAATTCCTCTACCTCATCATGTGTTTTCTTTTCAGCCATTTGAATACTTACATATTGATAAACACCAAATCCAAGAAATACGATACCGATCGTCATGATTAATATTGCAATTTTTTTCACTTGAGACGCCTCCTGACAAAATAACTAATTTTTTAGTTTAAACTTCGTAGGGCATTTCGATGTATTGTGCTTTCTTTGCCTCTATTGTTGCATTGTCACTTGTTAAGTTTATGATCCATTCAGTAAATGATTCGACTTGATCGATGGCAACGACGACATTAAAAGTGACATGCTCGAGATAATCGATCTCGACAATCATGTGATTTTTTTGTCGCAGTTCATTTTCTATCTTCCCTAAGAGCGGGTATTCAACCGTGATTGAGATGTTTTTCATTAATTGGCGTTTGACGATGCCAGTTGCTTTTAATGCTTCGGATGTTGATTTTGAATAAGCGCGGATTAGGCCTCCTGCACCGAGTTTGATGCCGCCGTAATAGCGGGTGACGACAACGGTTGTATCTTTGAGTTTGTTTTTCTTGAGAACTTCGAGCATTGGGACGCCGGCTGTTCCACTTGGTTCGCCGTCGTCGTTTGCTTTTTGGATTTGGTCGTGTTCACCGATTAGGTATGCCGTGCAGTTGTGTGTTGCTTGGCTATGTTCTTTTTTTATTTGTTTAATAAATTCTTGGGCTTCTTCTTCTGTTTCTGTTCTTTTTATATGCCCGATAAAGCGAGATTTTTGGATCATTAATTCGGCCTGTCCGTGTGTTTGAACAGTTAAATAAGTTTCTAACACATAAAAAACCTCCTATTACTACTATTATAAACAGTTCAGCAAATAAGGTAAAGGAGACGAGATCGCTTTTTAAAAAAATCATTGTAGTTAGAATCATCGAGCAGTTAGGTAAAACCGATTATTTTTTAGTTATCATTTCTATCCTGTAACTAGAATGTGCTATTATAAACGTATTAAATTGCTAGTTATAGGAGCTAACCAATGACACAATTAAATGAAAAAACATTTGATCAGATAATTGAAAGCATGGTAGATGTAGTTGATAGAAGTAAAGGTGAAATATATGAGTTAACAGAATCATCAAGAGAAGAGTATAAA
>CAZONN010000218.1:655-2808 GCA_964581235.1 uncultured Amphibacillus sp. | reverse complement strand
AAACTCTAATGTTGCCAACACAATTAATAACATTGTTAAAGGCTCAAACACTGTTTCCACAATGGTGCCAAAAGCAAAATAAATAAAAACTGCTCCCATGATAAAATAGAAAATCGCACTTCTTAATGGTGATACTGTCTTCATAAAAAAATTACCCTCCTAATAAGATCAACTGGATGAAATTTGCTGTCTCGAAGAAATCTTCAGGTAAGGTTAATTGAGCGATCACAACAAATGAGTTCATTAATACATGTGCCATAATAGGCACAATAATTCGATTAGATTTCACATAAATAAACGCAAACACAAATGCCATGATGAAATAGATGTGCAAGTGAGTGAAATCGTTATGCACGACGGCAAAAATCAAACCAGAAATGATCCCAGCCACCCAAAAATTTGAACGCTTGAAGATTTCGCCAAAGATAATTTTTCTGAAAATAATCTCTTCTAGAATCGGCCCAATGATTGCGACGATAATAATAAAGATTGGATATGCACGAGCAACCTTCATAATTTCAACTGTATTTTGTGATTGTTCAAGCCCACCTGTAATTGCAGCATAAATAACATTAGCAATCGCTTGACCAAATAGAGCCATAAAAAACCCAATAATAGTCCAAACAAAAGTCATTACTGGACTAGAATCGCTTCGATCGTCCATGAGCTTGTCAGTTTTCCTCAATAATATAATTGATACAAATAAGGCAATTAAAAAACCCAGTACTTGCCAAATCATCAATATTTCATTATGACTTGTTGGATTAAGTTCATAAGACAATAAGATTTTGGAGACAAGTAGTGGAGATAACTGTGCAAATAAATAGACGAAAATAATCCCAATATAGCGTTTAGCCATAAATAAACTCCTCTCTATCAGAAAGATCAATACATGTATTCTAACATAAATTGATTAAATACAAAGTTCAAGTTAAATTTTTTAATAAAATCAATCACTTTACTTGCATATTGAAGATATATTTATTATTATAATAATGGTGTTAGCACTCAAAGTCGATGAGTGCTAATGAATAAACATTCAAATATATGGAGGAGGTTTTTAATATGTTAAAACCATTAGGAGATCGTGTCATTATTGAACTCGTGGAAGAAGAACAAAAAACAGCAAGTGGTATTGTCTTGCCAGATTCGGCAAAGGAGAAGCCACAACAAGGTCGTGTCGTATCTGTTGGTACAGGCCGTGTAGCAGATAACGGTTCCAAAATTACTCCAGAAGTAGAAGTAGGAAACATCGTTATTTTTGCAAAATTTGCAGGAACAGAATTAAAACACGAAGGAAATGAATACTTAATTCTGCGTGAAGATGATATTTTAGCCGTTATTGGTTAATTCGAGCAAGATTAAATATATACTTAGATAATAGGAGGAATTTTACAAATGGCAAAAGACATTAAGTTTAGTGAAGACGCACGTAAAGCAATGCTACGTGGTGTTGATACATTAGCAAATGCAGTAAAAGTAACATTAGGACCAAAAGGCCGTAATGTTGTTTTAGATAAAAGTTTTGGTTCACCACTGATTACAAATGATGGTGTAACGATTGCGAAAGAGATTGAATTAGAAGATCGTTTTGAAAATATGGGAGCACAACTTGTTTCAGAAGTTGCCTCACAAACAAACGACGTTGCAGGTGACGGTACAACAACAGCAACAGTTTTAGCGCAAGCAATGATTAAAGAAGGCTTGAAAAACGTTGCATCTGGTGCAAACCCAGTCGGTGTTCGTCGCGGAATTGAAAAGGCAGTTGAACTAGCTGTTAGCGAATTAAGAAAAATCTCAAACACAGTTGAAGATAAAGAATCAATCGCACAAGTTGCAGCAATTTCTGCAGATGATAAAGAAGTTGGCCAATTAATCGCTGAAGCAATGGAGCGAGTTGGTAATGATGGTGTCATCACTGTTGAAGAATCAAGAGGATTCAGTACAGAACTAGAAGTTGTTGAAGGTATGCAATTTGATCGTGGTTATGCTTCACCATACATGGTAAGTGACCAAGATAAAATGGAAGCTGTTCTAGAAGACCCATATATTTTAGTAACAGATAAGAAAATCAACAACATTCAAGACGTTTTACCAGTTCTTGAGCAAGTTGTACAACAAGGTAAGCCACTATTATTAATTGCTGAAGATGT
>CAZONN010000218.1:0-645 GCA_964581235.1 uncultured Amphibacillus sp. | reverse complement strand
CACTTACAGGCGCAGAAGTTGTCACAGAAGATCTAGGACTTGATTTAAAATCAACAACTATTGAACAACTTGGTCGCGCAGCAAAAGTTGTTGTGACAAAAGAAAACACAACAATTGTTGATGGTGCAGGTAACCCAGAGGTGATCTCATCACGTGTACAACAAATCCGTGCACAAATTGAAGAAACAACTTCTGAATTTGATAAAGAAAAATTACAAGAGCGCTTAGCTAAATTAGCTGGTGGAGTAGCAGTCGTAAAAGTTGGAGCTGCAACTGAAACAGAACTTAAAGAGCGCAAGCTTCGCATTGAAGATGCCCTGAACTCAACACGTGCAGCTGTTGAAGAAGGAATTGTTTCAGGTGGTGGTACAGCACTAATGAATATTTACGAAAAAGTTGCTGGCCTTGAGCTTGAAGGAGACGAAGCAACAGGAGCAAGAATCGTCCTCCGCGCACTAGAAGAACCAGTTCGTCAAATTGCAACGAACGCAGGCCTTGAAGGATCAATCGTTTCAGAACGTCTAAAGCGTGAAGAAATCGGTATTGGCTTTAACGCAGCAACTGGCGAGTGGGTAAACATGATTGAAGCTGGAATCGTTGACCCAACTAAAGTAACGCGTTCAGCTTTACAAAATGCAGCATCTG
>CAZONN010000217.1:0-2824 GCA_964581235.1 uncultured Amphibacillus sp. | reverse complement strand
GTCATTTCAAATTATTTAACAGATGATTTTAAACAATTTAGTGATTTAATAGAAGATGCCAATCAAAAACAGTCATTTGGCTTAAGAATAATTGAAGCTCAAGAAGAAGAAAGACGCCGAATCTCACGTGAGATCCATGATGGTCCTGCTCAAATGTTAGCAAATATTTTATTAAGATCAGATCTTGTTGACCGGACATTTAGAGAGCGCAGTGGTGAAGAGGCGTTAGTAGAGATGAAGAGTTTGCGTTCAATGGTTCAGACGTCACTGCAAGAAGTACGACGAATTATCTATAACTTACGACCAATGGCTCTGGATGATCTAGGACTAGTGCCGACGATTCGCAAATATTTAGTCAATGTGGAAGAGTACAACAAGATATCGATTACGCTATCTGAACAAGGTGGCTTTGATCGTTTAGCTTCTAAATATGAAGTTGCTTTATTTCGCTTAATTCAAGAATCTGTGCAAAATGTAGTCAAGCATGCATCAGCAGAACATATCCATGTCAATATTAGAATTGAAAAGAATCAAGTTTCCGTCTCAATTCGAGATGATGGTGTCGGTTTTAACTTAGAAAAGAAGAAAGAAAATTCATTTGGACTGATCGGAATGCGTGAACGTGTGGAAATGTTAGATGGGGAATTGGATATTAACACCAAAATTGGGGGAGGAACGACCATCTATGTTAAAATTCCATTAAAGTAATGCTACAAATTGATTATAAGTCAGCTTTTATCTTTAAATCATGTATAATTGGAATTAATAAACTGTAAAAAAAAGAATTATCTCATGTTTTAGCTAGTCTATTTAAACACTAGCCTTAAATTGTCTATTAATTCATACTTTGTTCACAAAGTTGTGCTATAATTTTTATTAGAATAGATTGTCTGTAATTACCTAGATATAAACGAGATGGGGGAGTAGAAATGACGAAGAAAATTGTTATTATTGATGATCACGTATTATTCCGTGAAGGGGTTAAGCGTATTCTAGATTTTGAAAAAAGTTTCGAGGTTGTCGCTGAAGGTGCCGATGGCGATCAAGCCTTGAGTCTTGTAGAAAAATATAAGCCCGATGTCGTTTTGATGGATATTAATATGCCAAATGTTGACGGTGTCCAGGCAACGAAACGTATCTTTGCTAAATTCCCTGAAGTGCATGTGATTATCCTATCAATCCATGATGATGAGAACTATGTGACACACGCATTAAAATCTGGAGCGAACGGCTACCTGCTTAAAGAAATGGATTCTGAAGCGCTAATTGAAGCGATTAAAATTGTCAGTGAAGGTGGTTCATATTTACACCCGAAAGTGACGCATAACCTAGTCAAAGAGTTTCAACGACTAAGTAAAGTACAATCCGGTAGTGTTGAAGATATCGAATATCGCAAGCCTCTCCACCTGTTGACCCGTCGCGAGTGTGAAGTGTTACAGTTGTTGGCAGATGGTAAAAGTAACCGTGGCATTTCTGAGCATTTATTTATTAGTGAAAAAACGGTCAAAAACCACGTGAGTAACATTCTTCAAAAAATGAACGTCAACGATCGAACGCAGGCTGTTGTTATGGCGATTCGTAATGGTTGGGTTGAAATTTTATAATATTAAATAAAGCAATCTAGCTAAGTTTCTATCACTAGATTGTTTTTTATTTTTAGCTGGGGTGAATTTTTTGAGAAAAGTTTGCTTAAAGGCTAGGTTTCTCAACTGTATTCGGCTAGAATAGGGGTATGTTTATTTTTATTAAATGAGGAAGGTTAGGTCCATAATATGAAAGTAGCAATTATAACTGATAGTACATCTTATATTCCTATAGAGATTCGTAAGAAGTATAATATTATTGTGATGCCGTTGAGTGTAAATTTTGGTAATAAATCGTACGAAGAAGAGACGGTGTTAACTGCTGAGGAATTTTATGCGCTCGTTCGTGAATCAAAAGAATTACCGAAGACCTCGCAACCTTCCATTGGCTATGTGGCTGATAAATTGACTGAGCTTTCGGGTGAGTATGATGCTGCGATCGCGATCCATTTGTCGAGTGGGATTAGTGGGACGTTTGATACGATGCAAACGGCTGGGAAAATGGTTGAGAACATCGACGTCTACCCGTTTGATTCTGAGATTAGTTGTATGCCACAAGGCTTTTATGTGATTGAAGCGGCCAAAATGGTTGAACAGGGTGCGACGCCCGATGAGATTATCGCGCGTTTAAATGAAATGAAGCAATCGATGCGTGCATATTTTGTCGTTGATGATTTGCAACATCTTCACCGAGGCGGAAGGTTAAGTGGGACGCAGGCGATTGTTGGTAGCATGCTCAAAGTGAAGCCGATTCTTCACTTTGTTGACACCAAGATCGTTCCTTTTGAAAAAATTCGTACGCAGAAAAAGGCGCTCAAACGTATTACTGACCTGTTTGCTGAAGATGCAGAGTCTGGGAAGAAAATTCATGCGACAGTGATCAATGCAAATGTGCCTGAGTTGGGTGAGAAGTTTGCTGAAGATTTGAGAACGCGTTTTCCTAATGCGACAATTGAGACAAGCTATTTCGGTGCTGTAATCGGTACCCACCTCGGCGAAGGTTCACTTGGACTAGGCTGGTATATCGAATAACAATCAACTCCACCGTTTGATCGCGGTGGAGTTTTGTAATTTTTGACTTGTTGGCTGGAATATGCACAAGTTCCGTGAAATGCGCACAAGTTATCGAAAATGTGCACAAGTTCGGTGAAATGCGCACAAGTCATCGAAAATATGCACAAGTTTAGTGAAATGCGCACAAGTCATCGAAAATATGCACAAGTTTAGTGAAATGCGCACAA
>CAZONN010000216.1:2490-2841 GCA_964581235.1 uncultured Amphibacillus sp. | reverse complement strand
CAATAATTCTACCTTCACGAACAGGATCGACAATCCCGTTGAGATACGTCTCTTCGACCATATAGTCGCGAAGCTGTTCCCAATCGATTTCGCCAATATCTCGAACACGCCCTTCAGCATGTGCGTTGGCAAACGTTTCAAAGCCATCCCCACCTTGACCGGTAAAGTTATTTGTCGTGACAAGATATTCTGTATCCAGATCGATTTCAGTCAGCACACCTGCTTGATCAATCGACATCTTCACAATTCGATTCCCTACTTCCTTCGTACCATCAAAATAAAACTGCATCCCTGATACGTGCAAGAATCCACCATTTTCATTAGGAGCCTGACGGACACTAAATTCTAAAA
>CAZONN010000216.1:0-2480 GCA_964581235.1 uncultured Amphibacillus sp. | reverse complement strand
CATTCCCAAATGGTAAAACAGTCATCACATCACCAACAGTAATATCCCCTTTAGCAATCGACGCCCGAATTCCACCACCATTTTGGAAAGCAATCACTGTTTCAGGGAATTTCTCTTTCGCCTTCGCAAGCATCGCGTCGGTAATTAAATTTCCTAACTCCGTTTCATTCGCTCTAACACTATCTAGATTGCCATCACCTTGACGAGGATTGGCTAATTCCTTCAACGCTTCAGCACCTATTGATTCTTGACTGATCTGATCAATCCGTTCTTTATATTCAGCCAATACTTCAACAGCCTCACCATCAGCAGCAAGATCAGCAACTGCAACAAGTTCGTTAGCAACACTAATAATCTCCCCTGCATCATCAAAGCTGACATTAAGTGTCCCAAGATGCTCAGCATATTGGCCAGCTTGTACGATAACCGTTGGGGCTTGATCTTCTTTTTCAATCAACACCGCATCAGATAGTTCGGTATGTGAGTGACCACCAACAATAACATCAATTCCATCCACTTCTCTCGCTAAGCGCAAATCATTGCCAACTTCAGGTGCACTATCATAACCAATATGGTTAACAGCAATAATTTTATTAATTCCAGCAGCTTCAAATGCTTCAACCGCTTTTTCAGCAGCTGTAACAAAATTCTCAAACTTTACTTCCATAACACTTGAAATTGCAACCGTATCCTCTGTCGTTAAACCAAAGATACCTACTTCTTCACCATTCACTTCTTTAACGATGCCTTTGAAAACTTCTCCAGCGTTAGCATCTCTAGCGACAAATTCACCAGTCTCAAGATCGCTCACAAATGGATCTTTTGAAAAATCAACGTTTGTTCCTAGGAAAGGAAAGTTAGCTTTTTGAATAAATTCAGCTAAAGATTGATGTCCACCTTCATTGATCCCTAGATCAAATTCATGATTACCGAATGTAAATGCATCAATCCCCATTAAATTCAATAGAGCAAGGTCAGCTTGTCCACGAAACTCATTGAAATATAACGTTCCAGAAAATACATCGCCCGCATGTAAAAGTAACGAATCTGGATTCTCTGAACGGAAATCTTTTACCGCAGTAACTAATTTCGGATAATCATCAACCCGAGCATGCGTGTCATTCAGATGCATAATTGATAAATCAAATGTATCAATTTCAGTTGTCAGCTGTTCATCTTCTGTCGCCTGAATAGCTACAGGTGCAAATCCTGACGTAACAAAACTAAGTAAAAGAACGAATACGAACATAAGATTATAAAACTTTTGTTTCCTCTTAAAATGCATTAACTTCACTCCTATGATTTATAATTAAATTCAAAGACTATTAATCTAGTCGAGAATAATATAGCATCTGAGTGTTAAGTTAAAATTAGTTTTATGTAAAATTTCTGATATTTCTCTTAATTTAGTATTTGAATTGACAAAATGAACCGAATTGATTGGGTTATAAAAAAGTAAGTCTTATGAAATGCTTGGATAAGACATTCATATGACCCATTTGATGAATTTCTGTCATTCACTTTCCCTTTAATAATTGAAAAACTGCAACTGTACTAATAAACATTGGACTTAAAATTAATAAAATGATGTAAATACTCATACTAGAAGATAGACCAAACACAATTACAAAAAGAGTCGTTATAGCGATCATAATCACCTGGATTTTAACTAACAATTCCTTAGCTTCTTCTCTACTTCGATGCATCATCTCACCCTTTCAAAGCCTGATTCGGCTTATTCTTTAGGATTAACATATTTATTTTTATTCTGACGTAGCCACACACAATATTTTCTAATTTCAAAAATTAAAAAAAAACATAAATGCAGTACCAAAATAGATCGGATGATCAACCTCATCAGTGATGATAAAATTCAATATAAATTTAAATAGAAATAAAAACAGAGCGAAGAAGATGAGATTAGCGATGATTTCCCCTGATTTCTCAAAAATATAAAGACTTTTCATAGTCTAGCCCCCGTAAAGTTAATTTTTCTTTAAAGCAAGCCACATATACTGTTTTCTTTTAAAAGTAATATAATACAGTTCAATAAATGGAATCCAAAACCTTTTACCTCGTAGGCTACTTCCACATTCAAAATCAACTATGTTCTCATTCAGTTCAAATTCAATGCGGTTGCTTTGGCACCAATCAATTTTTAAGTAGAGTTCATGATTACCAGGAGCTACATCTAGCTCAATTTGTTGACCATTTCTTATTTTAGCAACCTCCTTTCCATCTAAGATCACTTTATAAGCACGCATTCGATCTGCATATCCTGAATCTCGTTTAAGACGTATCATTGTTTTTGTCCCCCTTTTTAGTAAATCAAACTATATTTGTGTCACTGTCGCTTTATACCCACGATATTGTTTTAGCAAAAGCAGATTGATATAGCTAAATAAAGCAACCATGATTAACATCACTGCAAACAATATAATTGAAGCCAGTGACAGCTTTGAGATGATTAAAAAGCCAAT
>CAZONN010000215.1:0-2844 GCA_964581235.1 uncultured Amphibacillus sp. | reverse complement strand
TACCATTCGATTCATTTCAATGATTTCAATCATAACACCTACATAATAAATTAAAAAGTTTCTTGAATATTTTGGAGGTGATTTGGTTGCGCTAAAATAATAGCACTTTAAAATCAGACGTGATAAGCTTAAAGAAGAGTCTAATCACTGTCGGAATGAACAAATAGCAGGAGAGTTTTTTGGGAAAAGGTGTGAAAAATAATGGCAGTTGTCTTGGTAGTTGATGATGATAATCATATTCGGCAATTGATTTCTTTATATTTAAAGCAGGAATATCTTGATGTGATCGAAGCTGAAAATGGCCTCGAGGCAATTGAAAAACTTGAACAGGAGCCGATTGATTTGGCGATCGTTGATATTATGATGCCAAAATTGGATGGGATTGAATTAACGAAAGAAATCAGACGTTATTATGATATCCCGATTTTGATGGTGACCGCAAAAGGTGCTTCGCAGGATAAAGTTACGGGGTTTGAAGCGGGAACGGATGATTACCTAGTAAAGCCTTTTGATCCGATTGAATTGGTGCTTAGGGTTAAGGCATTACTAAAACGTTATAATGTTAACATCGAGAGACGAAATAAGCTTGGTACAGTTGAGATTGATCTTGATCGTCTAACGGTTTCTAATGATGAAGTAACTGTCGAGCTAAAGCGTAAAGAATGTGAACTTTTACTTGAATTATCGTTTGAGCCTGGTCGGATTTTTACGCGTGCACAGTTAGTTGAGAAGATTTGGGGCTTTGATTATGAAGGCGATGAACGGACTGTAGATGTTCATATTAAACGTTTACGTCAAAAATTAAGTTGTTTTGATGAAGTGACGATCACGACTGTAAGAGGGCTCGGGTACCGTATTGAGGATGTGAATTAAGTGCGCAATAGTCTGTATTGGAAATTTACGGTCACATTTGTTGCAGGTGTGATCATCAGTATCATTACGTCTTATTTAATCACCTCTTTATTTATTCAGGAAGAGGTTATTTTTGAACGTGAAATGGAGCGAGCTTCGAGTTATTTTGTCGGTTTGTTAGAGTTAATTGATCATGAAAATATCCCCGAATTATTGGAGCACTTTGCTGATTATGGGATAGAACCCGTTTTAATGAATCAAGCAGGACAACCTGTAAATGAAGGCATAAATGCTGACTTTGTCACGTCTGAGATGCTTGATCGTCTCCAAGAGTTAGAGCTAAATGAGGTGATTTTATTTACACCGAAGCGGAGAAAAGCAGTCAGATATATTGGAACAAGGTTGCCTAGTACTTCGGATGCAGATATTTTATTTTTAAAAATTGATATAACGAGTACGTTGACAGATACAAGGCGATTAACTGTCCAATCGTTGTTGCTGGTTTTAGTAATTGGTAGTTTGTTTATTATGATGGTTTCACGTTATTTTGTTGATAATATTCGTTCGATTACGAAAGCGAGTGAGGAGCTGGCTACGGGTGATTTTTCGATTCGGTTATCAACTGAACGTCAAGATGAATTAGGTCGATTGATGCGGAGCTTTAATGATCTTGCCAAAGCTTTAGGTAATATGGATGATGTTAGAAAACAATTTGTCAGCAATGTCTCACATGAAATGCAATCGCCATTAACGTCAATTAAAGGGTATGCTCGAGCTTTAAAAGATGGGCTCGTTCCTGAAGAGAACCAACAAGAGTACCTAGATATTATTTATCACGAGGTTGATCGTTTATCAAGATTATCAAATAATTTATTGAAAATGGCTTCATTAGACGCGGAAAAAGATTTAATTAAGCTGGAAAATTATCGCTTAGACGAGCAAATCAGGCGCGTTATTTTATCAACTGAACCGTTATGGCGTGAAAAAAATATTGCTGTTGAACTTGATTTGAGTCACACATATATTCATGCTGATCAAGATTTAATGGAACAGGTCTGGCTTAACTTAATTGTCAATGCGATCAAATATAATCGTGAAAATGGTGAGTTATATATTTCATTTTATAAAGATGAAGCGGACCTCGTGATTCGGATTAACGATACCGGTCTTGGAATTGATCAGGATGATATCCCTTATATTTTCGATCGCTTTTATAAAGTGGATCAATCACGTTCACAGTATCAAACGGGGAATGGCTTGGGTTTATCAATTGCAAAAAAAATTATTACTATCCACAATGGTTCGATAGATCTTGTGAGTCAAAAAGGGGTTGGCACGACATTTTTTGTCCGTTTACCAATTGATTAGGGAGAATTTTTTAGAGAAAACCAATCAGTTCACATTCAGTTCATAAACGTTGGCTATAATAGAAACAAACATACAAACTGAGGTGACTACACTTGAGTAATTATGATTCAACTGTTCAATTTAATCGGGGGCAATCAATCTATTATAAAACTGAAAAACCATCAATAATGAGTCGACTTGCTAAAATATTATCTGAGCAAGGTATTAATGCGCAAGTTGTTAAAAAAATAAAAATCTGTAAAGGAAGGGATGCTTAATGTTTTATCAAATGGGTGGCATTGATCCAATGTTTTTACTAATCATGGTTGCTTTTGGGATTGCGATGTGGGCCCAGGCAAATGTCCAAAACAATTTTGAACGCTTTTCTAGAGTTCAATCGGGAGCGCAAATTACTGGATTACAAGTTGCACGTCGAATTTTAGATAATAATGGTCTACATGATGTTAAAATAGAACGCGCTAGACAAGGTGCTTTGTCAGATCATTATGATCCTCGATCAAAAACAGTCCGCTTATCTGACCCTATTTATAGTGGCTCATCGATTGCTTCTTTAGCTGTTGCTGCACACGAGGTTGGTCATGCGATTCAACACGACCGTGGTTATGTGATGTTAAGATTTAGAAC
>CAZONN010000214.1:0-2853 GCA_964581235.1 uncultured Amphibacillus sp. | reverse complement strand
GGAGAAAAACTGTCCTATTTAGTATAGCCTATCCATTCAATAGATTATCTTGCATTAAAAGAAGGTATTGATTTTTTATATAATGTATTTGAATTTATATATCATATTACAGATGAATATTTATCCTCCTAAAAATTGAGCACTTGGATTTTCAGTATCTGAGTGCTTTTTTCTTGTCCGAAAGGGATTTAGAAAATCTGAGTGTTAACAAAAGTGCTGTCATAGAACAAGCTAAATTATAATAGCTCCTTTTACAACAGCACTTTTATTTTACCTGCTATATTAATTATTGTTGACGTAATACATTGATTAGTCGGTCTTCTATCTCAATAACATTTATATTATCAATATCATATTGAAAAATTGATGCAATTATAATTTGGTTATCCGAAAAGTCACGATTTAAAATGTCAATCATAGACTTGACGTTTTCTTTCGTAATCTCCCTCCCACTTGGTGAGTCAAGAATGATTGGTAAAGTCATATTTAATTTTTTTTGAACTTCAACTAAATAGGCAAGTTTAAAAGAAAAGACAATTTTGTGCAGTATAGTTCCAGACAAAGATTTTAAATCATCTGTAAAAATGTAGTCTGATGAAGGTATAATATATTGTTCAAAATCCAATTCCTTTGCATACTTCATGATAGTATTATGGATTCTTGTAACAACATCATTGTTATGCTTGGTTAAAATGGTAATTTGCTTTTTCAATTTGCTTTTTTCCTTTTCTAAACTCGAAATCACTCTGGATACCGCCATTTGGTCAACTTCAATTTTAGAAATATTTCTGTCAAAGCTTTCGATGAGAGTTTCTGTCTTAATTAGTTGTAATTGCTCTGACTGTTTGCGTTCATATTTTTCAGCTTTGCTTTTCAAAGAGGAAATTTTAGATGAAATCATTTTTCTCTTTGCCAACAAAAACTCTACTGAAAAATCAAAACCAATAATGGTATCTCTATTAACTGGAATTGGATTTCCGTCAGAACCTTTAACTGCAATCTTCATTTTTTCGATAAAGTTTTTAAATGAATTATTTTCAGCTATGACGGTATTAACACGTTTAAGTTCAGTTTCCAATGATGATATTTCAGAGTTTAGCATCTCGAGAAGTTTTTGTTCTTCTTCATCTTTAGTTTCAAAGACGATATTGTTTTCAGCTTCGTTTATCTCTTGTTGATATTCAGAAACGCTGAACATTTGCTTGTATTTGCTTAATTGTTGCTCAACAGAACGTAACTCTTTAGTTATGTCATCGCAGCTTCTGTCAGACAATCCTCGAACTAACTGCTCAATATTGAAGCGTATTTTTCCGATAATTATTCCTCGGTTAAGTAATGTCCAACCTTTTTCTTGGTCAACATAAAATACGCCCAAAATATTATTTAAGAGGTCGCTGTTTTCAACGCCATACAATTTTGAATGAAATGTATTTTGGTCAGTTGGAAGAACAAAGTGTTCTTTGCTACCGTTTTCCAAGTTAACTTCCAAATACTCATCATTTCGCAAAATTGTAATTTTCCCCATAGAACAAGTTATTGTGGCTTCTGTTACACATTTTTCAAAACGTATATTTTTAGTGCTTGGTACAGGATAGCCCAAGGAGTACAGGAAAAAACGCATCAATGTGGTTTTCCCTGTGCTATTTTTCTTGCTATATATTAAGTTGGATTTATCCGAAAGGTCTACGAGTCGCTCAAATAAACCTTCAGTTATTTTAAGAGAATGAAATATCATAAATTCACCTTCTTTGCAATGTCATTTGCCAAAAATCTGTTTGTAATAATTTTTTGCAGTATAATTTTCACTACTATATCCTGTACTTCTTCACAGATTTCATTTAGTTCAAAAACGCATTTGTAATCATCACATTTTGCAACAATGAATTCAGCAATTTTCTTGTTGCCTTTTACGTCAGACTTAAAATCTTGAAAGTCAAACAAAACTTGAGAAATAAACTCAAATTTTTCACAGCGGTTATTGATTAAATAGCGGTAAGAGCGAATAATTTCTTCCACTGCACCATCATCATATTCTTCTAAAAGTGTATGCTCGGGGTGAAGTTGCGATTGTAAAACTATTATTGACCACATTAGGTCTTTCTTCTTTATAACTAAATCCAAATCACCTTGAGTGCAATTTTGGAAAAACTCATGCTGCCATATTTCTAACAATTCATCTGCCATCCCCCGAGTATTGTTGTTAAGCTCAAAAAGGAACTTATCAACGCTATCCTTAATCACTCGGTATCGTTGCTGAAAATCATCTGTGAAAAATGGAATAACATGAATTTCTAAATTAGATGTATCAATGTGCTGTAAAGGTTTACTTGCAATTTCAAGGTCAATTATGTCCTTACAAGACTGTGGCAAATCAGCATAAGCTAAGCGTGAATGCCCATAAAAAGCACTCATTGTATTGTCAATGTTAAACGGATTAGGTGAGTTCGTAACATAGATGAGCTTATGATAGTCTTGATGTGCTGCATCATCATTTAAGGTTGCTAACCCTGCATTTAATTTGCTTCGCACATTTCTGTAATCGTCAATTCTGATTACAGATTTTGCTTGTGCATATATATTTTTTTCGTTTTCCAAAAGAAGTTCTATATCTTCTTTTTTGCCCTCAACTCGAACACTTTTGATTGCTTTAACATTTTCAAGCATCAAAACAATCGCTGCATTGACTTGAAAATCCCACCCAAAAGATGAAGGGGTTGCATTTCTGCTCATTGAATGCACCTCCAAACTTATAATTATCCATGTTAATTATACCAAATTTAAATGTTAATTTCAATACAAGGAGGTGTTATTATCGCTACCACAAGGCTTATTTCCATGCACCAAAACAAAGGA
>CAZONN010000213.1:2564-2855 GCA_964581235.1 uncultured Amphibacillus sp. | reverse complement strand
TTTAGCACTAAATTATGACGGGGCAGTTAGGGAAATAATTTTAAATGTAATTATGATGATGCCTTTTGGGTTCTTATATCCAATAATTAAGAAAAAAGGTATTCTAGTTTCAATTGTATTAACCTTCTTTTTTAGTTTATTCATTGAAAGCTTTCAATTACTAAGTGCGTGGTGGGCTAGTTTACATTCAAGAAGTTTTGATGTGACAGATTTGATTACGAACACATTAGGAGGTTTAATAGGTTATCTTATTTATACAGCTTTAAAACCGTTTATTTATAAAGTATTAAA
>CAZONN010000213.1:2234-2554 GCA_964581235.1 uncultured Amphibacillus sp. | reverse complement strand
AATCCTCTAATAGAATAAGTTGTTGATCTGTTTATCAAAGCGTCCATTCTTTCTTCAACTAAAGGGTGTATTAGTTGAAGAAGATGTTATTACTAATAGAACCTCCAAAATTGGAAGTTCTAATTTTTTTACCCGTAGCAATGATAAACTTTAACGGGGGAGAATTTTGGTTGAAGTACTTCAAATATTTAAGACAATATGTGGGGCATAAACCCGTTATTTTACCTGGATAACTTACCAAATGAATCGATGGTCTCTACTCTAATTCAAGACATCTGCATGTGAAGGATTAGGTGAGATTAATCATGCAGTTAAGAACT
>CAZONN010000213.1:0-2224 GCA_964581235.1 uncultured Amphibacillus sp. | reverse complement strand
TGGAAATCGTGGAGATATTTATAAATAGTATTTTTGATATAATAATTTTTGGTTAGAACTTTCAGAAAGGGTGGAAGTTCTATTTTTAATATATTTCTTTAATGCCTGTTGACTCTAAAATGATTCAAAACATCAGCATATGAGGGATTAGATCCTAATCGTTTGGTCAATATGATAACGTAAGACAGTTGTGAATGATGATAAGAAAAACAATGGAACTGCTTAATAAAACATATAATCAATCATTCAATTCACTCTGTAAATACTAGCCCATATGCTATAGTAAGGATAGTTATTAAAAAACTGCTATTATTAGACGAAAAGAGATGTGATTCGTTTTGCCTAACTTTCTAGAACTTGGTGTTCGAAAAGAAGTTAATTATACATTAAAGTCATTGGGACTTGTAACTCCTACTCCTATTCAAGAACTGACAATTCCATTTATCCTTGAAGGAAAGGATGTTATTGCAAAAGCACAGACGGGAACAGGGAAGACATTGGCATTTGTGCTGCCTATATTAGAAAAAATTGATCCACAAAATCCAGATATTCAAGCGCTTATATTAACTCCTACTAGAGAATTAGCACAGCAAATTTCAAAAGAAATAAAGATCATGCTTGAAAATTTAGAAGGTATCCGTGTGTTAGCTGTCTATGGTGGGCAGGATGTTCAGCGTCAAATGAAAAAGTTAAAAGGCGCTACTCAAATAGTCGTTGCAACACCAGGTCGGTTATTGGATCATATTGATCGAGAAAGCCTTGATCTATCAACGGTTCAAATGCTTGTGATCGATGAGGCAGATGAAATGTTACTGATGGGTTTTCTGCCACAAGTAGATGAAATTATTTATGAAACACTTTCTACAAGGCAAACGATGCTTTTTTCTGCAACGATGCCAAAAGAGATTAAGTCTTTAACAAAGAAATATATGGAGAATCCGGAATTCATTGAAATCAAAGCGAAAAAGATAACGGTTGAAGAGATTAAACAAGTTGTGATAGAAACGACGGATCGAAGAAAGCAAGAAACGTTAATCCATTTAATTCAGGAGCATCGCCCTTTTTTAGCGATTATATTTTGTCGGACAATAGTTCGTGCAAAAAAACTTCACGAAGCTTTGATTGCTGGCGGATTCGAGTCAGATGAACTGCATGGGGATTTATCACAATCGAAACGAGAAAGAGCGTTGAAACGATTTCGTGATGCAAAAACTCAATTCTTAGTTGCCACAGATGTTGCTGCACGGGGACTTGATGTGGAGGGGGTAACACATGTCTATAATTATGACATTCCACATGATGTTGACAGCTATCTTCATCGGATTGGCCGAACTGGTCGTGCGGGAGGGGATGGAGTTGCCATTACATTAGTGGCTCCAAAGGATATCGAGTTCCTCCGAATAATTGAAAAAGGAATTCAACAGACATTTGAAATTCAAGTGATCACAGGAGTAAGCATTCCTGATCGAGAGGATTACGAGCGAGTAAGCCGCGACCAACCAAAGCAAACAAAAACTTCGGGAGGCCGTAAGAGAAATGACAGGAGTACTACAAGTAGAAAGTCCAATCATCGTTCAAAAAGCAATCCAGATAGAACAAGAGGTAGAAAACGTACTCGCTAATGAATGAGTCATGTGTAGCAAAACGAAAACAATAAAAGGACGTGTTTAAAGATGATAAATATTACTATACCTACTCCAGATATCACGATTACAGAGCGCAAGCAAATTTTTAAAGATAATGAGCCAGCGATAACCCCTATCTATGGATTTATTGATTTTCATTTAATACCAAGAGATAAGGGTGGCATTTTCTTGTTTTTTAATGAAGAAGATGAGCTTCTTTTTGTTGGAAAAGCACGAAAGTTACGCCGACGAATTAAAAAACATTTTGAGGATCATGTTTCACCGATTAAAAATCATAGAGACGAAGTATATAAAATCGATATTTGTTTAGTAGAAGACCCAATGGAACGGGAAATTTACGAGACATATATTATTAATCAGCTCAAGTCCAAATACAATGTAGATAAAGTATTTTATTGAAAAGTTGTTTCGTAAACAACATTGTTTTAGATCTGTTGGTTTCAGCTAAAAAGGCGGTAGAACTTAATTGTTCTGCTGCCTTTTAATGTAGAAATAAACTCGGTTGTTCTATTTTTTTGGTCAACCCATCTTGTACCCAACTTATTTAATCGGGGTATTTGGCTTGGTAACGATATTAC
>CAZONN010000212.1:0-2863 GCA_964581235.1 uncultured Amphibacillus sp. | reverse complement strand
TTTCATGAAAAATTCATTAATATTGGCCGATGTAAAGTAATGCATTAGCAATTAATATTCCAAAGTCTAGATAACTAAAATCAGTAATATGATAGTTTTTAATCATGATTGCTCGGATCATTTGCAAGCTTTTTGTGAATGGTAGGATCATGTGAATAATCGGTGATGAGAAACTAACCATCGTTAAGCCGGCTAAAGAAAATTGAAAGATTTGTAAGAATGCTTGAATTTGTTTTAAGATAATCGTTAGCCCGGCGATGATAAATGCGAGTCCATACATGCTGATGCACGTTAAAATGAAAATCGGAATGATCGAGATCAGATCGACATTTAACCATTCGCCAGATGTAAGCATCGATAGATAAAACAGAGAAATGACCATCACCGAATGGAGCAAGCTATCTGCCAACAACCGAGTCGAAAGAATTTTCCAAATTCCACTTGGTGACATACCAAGTTGCTCAAACGTACCTCTCATCGTTTCACTAACAATCTCATACCCCATCCCATTGACGATCATCATCGACAAATACCAAAATATATAACTCGCGATTGTGTATTGAATCGTTAGTGATTGTGTTTCTGGACTGCCGATCAATTGAATCCCGAAAAACATCCCGATAAAAATGATATAAACAGTCACAAACACAGCGACTGTATTCGGTGCATAGCGTTTCATTTCGATTAATTGTTTACGAAAGTTGGCTTGAAAGAGATGAATGATGTTCATAATCGGTTTCCCCCTTGATAATCTTCATAAAGACTTCTTCGAAATTAATCGTATTTCGCTCGATACTATCAACTGGTGTTTCGTTTTGCTTAGGTGGATTAAATTCTAATACCACTCCCTAATTTTTGCTTATGCGCGAAATCTATGATTTATGCGCGATATTTTTGTTTTATGCGCGAATTCTGGGATTTATGCGCGATATTTTTGATTTATGCGCGATCGCGCATAAACTAGAAATAACAGGAAACAAAGACAACAAAAAATCACCCACTAAACAAATAGTAGGTGACTCAACTTAATCTTCATCTTTGACATCAAGACTTTCAGGGATCGGCTCGGACAAAATCTCCTCAACGAGTTGCCGATAGTTTTCTAACTGTTTAAAATGCGTCTCAAATTGAGCTGTATTAACTAAATACTGTTCACCATCATGGACCGCACGAATTCTCCGCTCAAAAATTAATTGGCGTACTTCTTGTTCAGTAATTTCTAAATACTCAGCAGCACCAGCAATCGAAACATACATCTTACTTTACCTTAAACTGCTTCGGTCTCGGCGCTTCAAATCGAACAAGTTTCTTCGTCGTTGGGTGCTTAAACGACAGAACCGATGCATGTAAACCGAGTCGACCGATTGGATTTCCAGTCGCGCCGTACAGCTTGTCCCCAACAATCGGATGATTCATTTCAGCAAGTTGAACTCTAATCTGATTTTTACGCCCTGTCTCTAATTCAACTTTCAATAAAGAAAATTGACTCCCAGTCCGAACGACCGAATAATGAAGAATTGCTTTTTTTGCATCAGGTGACTGCTCAACCACATACACCTGGTGCGTCCTCGTTTCCTTCAACCAAGACGTGAGCGTTGCCTCTTCCTTCTCAACTTTCCCTTCTACGTAAGCAAGATAACTCCGCTCCTCCACAACACTATGCCAATTTTTCTGTAACGCAAATTTCGTGTGCTCATTTTTTGCAAAAACAACGACACCCGACGTATCACGATCCAAACGGTGGACAATAAAAATCCGTGCTTTTGGATTCTGCTGTTTCACATATGCCGTCAATTCACGATATGCCGTGCGCTGATAATCATTCCGCTGCGATGCCATCGTCAAGAGACCCGCTTCTTTATTAACAACGATCAAATCATCATCTTCAAATAAAATCTCGATCCCTTTTAATGCATCGATTAAAGGCGCCTCGCTCAGCACATCAACGACTTGACCGGGAATTAACTTCGCATTAAATTTTGTCTCTGACTTACCATCAACAAGAATCTGCCCACGCTTAAGCACACCCTTAACATGATTCCGACCGCGATCAATATTAGCTAACAAAAACGGTAACAAATCCGTCTGCTCTTCAACATGAAACGTTTGCTTTTTCATTCTATTCCAACTTTCTCTTTAGTTCATCTGCCAATCTCTCTTTAACATACCATAAATCTCATGATCAACAAAACGATCATTGACCCACTCGTTCTCCCGAATCGTCCCCTCATGGACAAAACCTAGCTTCAACGCAACTCCGCGACTCGCCTGATTCCCCGTTGCCGCCCGAATTTCCACACGATTTAAATCCATCCGCTCAAACGCATGGTCAACAAGCACCCGTACAGCCTTCGTCATCACACCTCTTCGCACAAATGATTCACCGAGCCAATAACCAATCTCACCATTTCTATTTGACCAATTTATCTGATTAAAGCCAACCAATCCGGCCACCTTATCATCAACCATAACAACCACAGTAAACGCCTTCCGATCCGCATTATCACGAACCGCCTTCTCAACAAAGCTCTGAGTATCTTCAACCGCTTTCGTTAAATCAACAAAGGCCAGATACGACCGCAAATGCGACCGCGACTGATCAATCAACGCATACAAAGCATCGACATCACACAACTCTAAAGGCTTCAACGCCAACCCAGGTTCAATCTCATACACGAACATAACCATCCCTCCAACCGACACCTTTCAATCATTATAAACCAACCCAACCTAAACCGTTAGTTCTTTTTTGAAAAATTACTGAACTATTTTTGGGTGAGTAGATGTGGTGCAGAGCGTCTAATCCCGATCGCACCTAGTGGGGCTGTCACAACGATTGATAAGACTGCAATCGCCAAGATAA
>CAZONN010000211.1:1556-2906 GCA_964581235.1 uncultured Amphibacillus sp. | reverse complement strand
TATCTTTGTTTGCAATAGACAAATGTTTATCTGCAAGCAGACAAGATTTAATTGATGCAGAATTAGCTGCTTATCAGATTATCCATCAGGTTGAGGTTGTTAAAGCATTGCGGGATAAGAAGATCAAACGTGATAGCAACCAGAATCATCCATTAGCGCAAAGTGCAGTTCACAATTCTGGGAGGGGTTAAGTGTGAAAGAGATCGCTGAATTTTGTTCAAACAAAAAGTGTGTTAAACCTATTTTTAAAGGAGAGAGAGTACACAATCATGGTCCTGATCTGTATTGTTCGTTGCCATGTGCGGTAAGTGATTTAGCAAAGAAAAAGTGAACCGTGGCCAGACGATTCACTTAAAACTAATCTTAAACAAATTATAACAGGAAAGGTGGCGAGAAGAAATGTCTAAGCTAGTGTTTATTAATAACGATGAAGCGGTGACAGATAGCTTGATTGTTGCAGAAGTATTTGACAAGAGACACGACTCCGTAATGAGAGATGTTAGAAATCTTGATTGTACTAAAGAGTTTCATCTCCACAATTTTGTGGAGATCGATTATCTCGACCAAAACAACCGAACATATAAAAAATTTTTAATTAAACGAGACGGTCTCTCATTTCTGATATTTGGTTACACAGGGAAAAAGTCAGCTGAATACAAAGAGATGTACATCAAAGCATTTAATGACATGGAAAAACAATTGAGACAACCAAGGGCTTTAACCGAACGAGAAAGTGTTATTGCATCCATGAAATTAACGATTGAAGCAACTGAAAAAATTGGTGAGATTGAAGAAGATGTTGCTAATTTAAAAACACGCTTTGATAATGAACTAACTTTAAATCACGGACAAGCAGTGTCTTTAAATCATGCGGTGAAGAAGCGGATTGAGAGTTTATGGAGGAATGGTGTTGTTGGCGCTTTCGAAACAAAACCACAGTTGTATTCAGCTATTTATAGTCAAATGCGTAGAGCGTTCCATGCTCCAGGTTATCGCGAAGTAAAACGAGTAGATTTTGATGACGCGATGAATTGGGTTGGAGCATGGAGACCTTTATAAATTAACACGTAGGATGATGTTGCAGCACCATCCTACACCTATTATACAACAAATACATCAAAAGGATGATCAACATGGCTAAATTTAGAATGGTTTACACGGAATTTTGGGAAGATCCGAAAGTTACTGAGGAAATGACTCCTGAAGATAAGTATTTCTATTTATACCTATTAACCAATCAAAATACAAAACAAATAGGTGTATACACGATAACAAGAAAGAAAATGGCATTTTATTTAGGCTACTCAATTGAGTCAGTTAATAGCTTGATTGAGTAGCCTAAATCAAATG
>CAZONN010000211.1:0-1546 GCA_964581235.1 uncultured Amphibacillus sp. | reverse complement strand
TATACCTTATGGTGTGTTTATAGCACTGAACTTTTTATTGATTACAACGATGAAACGAGAGAAATTTGCTTATTAAACTGGGGCAAATACAACCTTAATCGTGGTGGAAAACCCGTCATTGATTTAATTAAAAAAGAGTTAGCAGAGGTTGATGATATCTCCCTCTTAGCGCACATATATCCACACATTGAAAAAGAAGATATCAAACGAGAATTTGCACGCTACGTCATACGACAAGTTGACGACTCGTCACACGATACGAACAACGACACGTCTAACGAATCGAATTATCAAGAATGCAGTAATACCAATGGTTCTCACGATACGTCACACGACTCGTCCACGATAAGCCGACAAGAAAAAGAAGTAGAAGTAGAAGAAGAAGAATATAAAGAAGAACAACTACAAGAAGATATAAATAATAACTTAGATAGTGGTGGTTGTGATGTTTTAAATGACCCTGATTTTAAGGAAATTCTTACTTTCTACCGCGAAAACATTCAAAAGGGCGTTACAGAGACACCTTTCAATTATGAATTGCTTCAACAATTTTATGTTGAATGGGGAATGGATTTGATGTTAGCTGCACTAAAGCTTACTGCTAAAAAAGAAGCTGGTATTCCTTTTATTGAAGCGGTATTTAAGAATTGGAAAAATGCTGGTGTGAAAACAGTTGATGATGCGCGACGATACAACGAAAATTTACAAAGAAAGCGCAGAGGATACAACAACAAAGAGGAAGTTGTTCCTGATTGGTTTGAAAATCGGAAGAAAAAAGAGCCAAAAGAAACATTAGTGTCTGATAAAAATATTAATCAAATTTTAAAAGAATTTCAGACTAAGAAAAGCGGGTGATTCTATGCCTGGTAAAATTTATCCGTATTCCAAAGATCAGCAGTTAGAACATAAACGTAAGAGAACCAAAAACAAAGACTTCAGCATGTCTATAAAATTAGCAATCTTTGAACGAGATCATTATAGATGCGTGAAATGTGGTAGTCATTTGATAGATTCAACACCTCACCATATCACTTATAAATCACAAGGCGGATTAGGCACCAAACGAAATGGAGCGACAACATGCCGACGATGTCACGATTGGGCACACCATAAATGCAATGGACCATACGGGGAGCCATCATCAAAGGGTAGGCAGTGGTTCGTTGACTGGCGCGAAAGAATGCTTGATGAAGCGGGTAATTTGAAATGAAAATCTACGTGATCGAACAAACCTTAATTAACCCTGATGGTGATTACATACAAGTAATCAAGACGTTCAGATCAAAGCCAATCCGCTTCAATTACATTATTTTTATCTAGGAGGAATTTTTATGCTAAACAGAGTTGTCCTGGTTGGACGATTAACAAGAGATCCGGATTTAAGATATACACCTAACGGTAAAGCAGTTGCTAATTTTACGATTGCGGTTAACAGACCATTTTCTAATCAACAAGGAGACCGTGAAGCAGACTTTATTAATTGTGTCATTTGGAACAAGCCAGCTGAGAGTTTAGCTAACTACATGAGAAAAGGTAGTCTCATAGG
>CAZONN010000210.1:0-2981 GCA_964581235.1 uncultured Amphibacillus sp. | reverse complement strand
TACAAATGGTAATAATGCCATTTGACGTGAACGTTTGATTGCTCTTGTTAATTTACGTTGATATTTAGCTGAAGTTCCCGTTACACGACGTGGAAGAATTTTTCCACGTTCAGATATGAACTTTCTTAATAAATCAACATCTTTATAATCAATATGTGTAATGCCATTTGCTGTGAAATAACATACTTTACGACGTCTTGAGCGTCCTCCTCGACGAGGTGCCATCTAAAACACTCCTTTACTTCTTAAAATGGTAGATCATCATCTGATATATCAATTGGTTCTAGGCTTTCACTTACATTATTACGCTGCTGATTAGATTCATTCTGACTTGGCATTTGCTGTTGGTTCTGGCTTTGATTGTTTTGATAATTCCCAGACCCTTGTCCGCCACTACCTGTTGAAGATCCTCTGTTACTGCTTTTACTTTCTAAAAACTGAACAGTATCAGCGACAACTTCTGTAACATAAACTCTTTTTCCATCTTGTCCATCGTAAGATCTTGTTTGGATACGACCGTCAACACCTATGAGACTTCCTTTACTCATATAGTTTGCTAAATTTTCAGCCGGTTTTCTCCAAATGACACAGTTAATAAAATCTGCTTCACGATCTCCTTGCTGGTTAGAAAATGGTCTGTTTACAGCTATGGTAAAATTGGCTACTGCGGTACCATTTGCAGTATAGCGTAAGTCTGGATCCTTCGTTAATCTGCCAACTAATACGACACGATTTAACATGAGAACCCCTCCCTATTATTGGTCTTCTTCACGAATAATTATGTGACGAAGAATATCATCAGAGAATTTTGCTAAACGATCAAATTCGTTGATTGCTCGATCATCTGATTTAAAGTTAAGAATTACATAGTAACCATCAGTAAAATCTTTGATTTCATATGCTAAACGTTTCTTGCCTTTTTCATCGACTTTTTCGATTTCCGCACCATTATCAGTAAGAATTGAGTTAAAACGTTCTACAACACTTGTTTTAGCCTCTTCTTCAATATTTGGGCGGATGATGTACATAATTTCATATTTTGTCATCCGTCTACACCTCCTTTTGGTCTTAGCGGCCCTTTGAAAAATCAAAGAACAAGGAGTAATTAGTTTCATTACTCACAATCAAAAATTATACCAAAACTTCACTATATTTGCAAGTGCTAAGAATGATTTTTTAGACATTAAAACGGAAGTGGATAACGTCGCCATCTTTAACGATGTATTCTTTTCCTTCTAATCGGACTCTACCACGTTCTTTAGCAACGTTCATAGATCCAGCATCTAGAAGATCATCATATGAGACTGTTTCAGCTCGAATAAAGCCTCTTTCAAAGTCGGTATGAATAATTCCAGCTGCTTGTGGTGCCTTGGTCCCTTTTTTAAATGTCCAAGCTCTAACTTCTTGTTCACCAGCTGTAAAGTAAGTAGCTAGTCCTAACAATTGATATGTCGCTCTAATTAATTGATCTAAACCTGATTCAGGAATGCCTAGCTCATCTAAGAACATTTGTTTCTCTTCTGCATCTAGTTCTGCAATTTCTGATTCAACTTTTGCACTAATGACAACTAATTCTGCTTCTTCTTGGTCTGCAAACTGACGAACCTTTTGTACATATGGGTTTTTGTCAGCATCTTGAATTCCATCCTCTGACACGTTTGCCACATATAAAACTGGCTTTTGCGTCAGTAAATGTAGACCTTTAACATACTTCAATTGATCTTCAGTAAACTCAACTGATCGTGCTGGACGCTCAACTTCAAAAGCATCATTTAATTTAGATAATATTTCAAACTCATACATTGCATCTTTATCTTTTTGACGAGATAACTTTTCCACTCGATCAAGTCGTTTGGATATTGTTTCCATATCCGCTAAAATCAGTTCAAGGTTAATTGTCTCTATGTCTGAAATTGGATCAACCTTCCCTGAAACGTGTGTGATGTTCTCGTCTTGAAAACAACGAACAACATGACATATTGCATCTACTTGACGAATGTTTGAGAGAAACTGATTACCTAAGCCCTCTCCCTTACTTGCCCCTTTAACAATACCTGCGATGTCTGTAAATTCAAATGCTGTTGGGACGGTTTTCTTCGGTTTAACTAGTTCTGTTAATTTATTCAAACGTTGGTCTGGTACCTCTACTATTCCAACATTCGGATCAATTGTACAAAACGGGTAGTTAGCTGCCTCTGCGCCCGCTTGTGTAATCGCATTAAATAATGTCGATTTGCCGACGTTCGGTAGGCCTACTATTCCTGCTGTCAATGCCATACTAATTTCCACTCCTTAATAATATACCCGTTACTAAAACGTTACTTCTGTTCTATTATAGTTTTCATTAAAGTAAAACTCAAGTTTATCATACATGCTATACTAAACTGTTTTTAGCGTCATAAAACCATTTCGCCTATTTATTTCGCTCAAACAGCCATTCATTCCTTACTGTTTTATTAAATGTTTCACGTGGAACATAATTTGTACTCCGTTTAATCCCCTGATGTAACAACTTTCTTTAAGCCTTTTTCAAACTTTTTCCTTGGTATTAAAACGCTATGATCACAACCTTGACATTTTATTCGAATATCCATACCCATTCGAATAATTTGCCAAAGGTTTTTGCCACAAGGATGTGGTTTTTTCATCTCAACAAAATCATTCAATTGATAGTCTTTATTCAACTTAGTTCAATCTCCTTTTATTTTGCTATGCTTATCATATCACTTTTATAGTAAACAGTCCTTAATTGGATAGAAAATTAATTTGATCAATATATACAAATTCAGAATGCCGTAAATGGGATATATTAATTCGATCAAAAATTGAAAACCCGTAAATGAAACTGGTACCAATACGCACGTTATCACGAATGAGAGCTTAAATTGATTAATATTGTACCTGCTTTTAATTCTTGTTATTAGCCCCAACTGCGGTTGCAAAGATAGCTATCCAAACTATAACTGTGATCACCAGTAAAA
>CAZONN010000209.1:0-2999 GCA_964581235.1 uncultured Amphibacillus sp. | reverse complement strand
CGTTGCATGGATGTTTTAAAATCATACGAAAGTGTCGTGACTGAATTTAATTGTTCTTCTTCAACCTGGTCAGCGATTGGCGCCTGATTCGCTCGCATGATTGTTGCCACTTCATCAAATAATTCAGCGATAAAAATCATTCCACCATCACTTTCTCTAATCGGGCCAATTGGTGCACGCATCAGAGTTGTTAGACCGGATAAAATGGTGATCCGTAAATATTTATGCCACATATCCTGTAAGATTTGTTCACTTAAAATAAATTCTGCTTTCGTATTACTTAATACAGCTGAAATTTCTTCAATGCGAGCAGTTTTTGTTTGTACCAATTCACCAAAAACAAGCTTATCAAACGGACTTGAGTGAACGACTTCACCTTGATCATTTAGCGTGGTTTCAATTTGGCACAGACCACCAATTACTTTGTCTACACCAAATGCATCTGTTAATTGGGTTAAATGTGAGATCCCATTTAATAATGGAATAATGACGGTTTTATCACCAATAAATGGTTGTAAATCTTCAATTGCCTCGGTTAAATGATATGATTTTGTCGAAAATAAGACCAGATCAAATGGTTCTGTTTGCTGATCTTTGGTGATTAATTTTGGTTGAAAAGAAAAATCACCTTTCGTACTTCTTATATTTAGGCCATTACTCTCAAGAATTTGCTTTCGTTTCTCACGTACTAGAAAAACAACGTCCTCCCCTTTTTCAACTAGACGACCACCAAAGTAGCCACCAATCCCTCCAGCGCCTAAAATTAAAATTCGCATATGTAACTCCCCCTCATTATTATCACGATTAAATGTTAGTTCACAAAAATATAATTAACGTACAGTTTATTTTATCTTATTAATCAGAATAAATCACCCAATATGACATAATTAGCTGATCTGATTCGGTCATTTTGGTTTAATTGCAAATAAGGCAACAAGAGCTGCCACTCCACTTAAAATTGCCAAACTAATATAAAGTACCCTCACGTTATCCTCCATTACCGCAACAATAGGCGGGCCAGATGCAACACCTAAAAAACGCATACTACTATATAAAGAGGTTATTGTTCCACGTACTTTTTTCTTAACACCTTTTGTAATTTACGTGTCTAATGATGGTAAAGATACACCTATTCCAAGACTTGCAATCGATAATAAACAAATAATCAACCAAAGGCTAATCCCGTTTGCGATGAATAATAATGGGACACCTATCATGAGATTACCACTAAAAATCAACCATTTCATCAATCGTTTATTATCGCCAATTTTTTTGCTTGAAAAATAAGAAGCAAGACAGAGGATAATTAATGGAATTGCTAAAATTAAACCTTTAAGCACACCTTCAATTTGATAGTGCTTTTCAAGTAGGTTTGAAAAATGGAATTGGTAGCCAAATAAGACAAACATATTTAACCCACCGATGATAAAAATTGCAACTAGCCAGCGAGCATTCTTTTTAAATACAGTTTTTATACTTTTAAAAAAACGAGCGAACTTTGGTTTCGTTCGTTGGTTTTGTGTTGGAACTTTTACTAAGAAAATCACAAGTAATATTGAAATAACGGAAAATATTAGGACAAAAATAAAAGGCAAAAACCAGATTACTAAAGCGAGGGATGCTCCAATGATCGGGCTTAATACTTTCCCAAATGTATTCGCTGTTTCGCTAATACTTTTTCAAGTGTTGGTAAGACAGGAATTAACATTGAATTCCCAAGAGTCATTACGAGTGGAATTGAAGCTAAAGCTAATAAATCTATTTTTTTTCGATTCATTTGACAACATCCATTCATCTGCATTTAACTACTCAGATTATTTTAGACTTAAACGATTATTTCATACGTCGAGTGAGGTCAATAAATACTGATTATGATACAATGAGACACAGAAAAAGGTTTGGAGGTCTGACATGAAAAGAAAACAGTTAGATAAATTTTATAATAGAACGATTAATCAACGGATAGAAGCATTGATTGCTGGAGATTACCTTGAGTCACAATCTGTTGAAAGTTTTAAACAGTCATTAGATTTACCTGAAGAAATTGCCGATCATATGATTGAAAATGTTGTTGGCACTTATCAAATTCCACTCGGGTTAGCACTACACTTTTTAATAGATGGTGAAGATTATTTAATTCCAATGGCTACTGAAGAGCCTTCAGTTATTGCTGCATCAAGTTTTGCTGCAAAAACAATCCGTCTTGCTGGTGGATTTACTACTGAAATTAGTAATCGTACAATGATTGGACAAATTGCCTTAAAAGATATCGAAAACAAACAGCAAGCGATTCAAATTATCTCAGATGCAAAAGAGGAGATTATTTCTATCGCAAATGACGCCCATCCATCGATTGTTAAACGGGGTGGTGGTGCACGTGCGATTGAAATTCGTTGGCTAGAGGAAGACCCTGAATATGGTACTCCCTCTTTCCTAGTTGTTCATTTACATGTTGAAACGTTAGAAGCAATGGGAGCAAACATGATCAACACAATGGTTGAAGCCGTTAAACCTTACTTAGAAGAAATCACAGGCGCTCATGCTGTTATGGGGATTCTATCAAACTACGCGACTGAATGTTTAGCGACAGCAAGATGTCAGATCCCTATCGAAAGATTAGAACGACGTGGACTTCCTGGTGCAGACATACGAGATAAATTTATTGAAGCAAATCAATTTGCACTAGCTGATCCTTACCGAGCAACAACAAATAATAAAGGTGTCATGAATGGCATCACCGCACTTGTGATGGCAACAGGTAATGACACACGAGCAATTGAAGCGGGAGCTCATGCATATGCAGCTAGATCTGGCCAATACCGTTCATTAACAAGATGGTCAAAAGCTGAAAATGGCGATTTAATGGGCGAACTAACAATACCTCTTCCAATTGGTACAGTCGGGGGTTCGATTAAGATTCATCCTGGTGCAAAATTCACCCACGACATGCTCGGTTCACCGGATGCAAAAAAACTAGAGTCAATTATCGTCTCTGTTGG
>CAZONN010000208.1:0-2999 GCA_964581235.1 uncultured Amphibacillus sp. | reverse complement strand
CTTAATGATAAGTCACAAGGAAAGGCTAAATTAATCATAGCTGATGAAAACCTAGATGTTGACTCAATTAAGTTTTCAATTAAGAGGGAAGACACGACAAGTAAAAAAGATGTTGACTATACTAAGGATTCAAGTGATGGTCTGTTAACAATTGATTTCGATATGGATCAAGAGGGGATTTACTATGTTGAAGCGACGGCGACTGACTTAGCTGGGCACAAACAATCGTTTAATCAATCAATTGTGGTTGATTTAGAGAGTCCAATTATAACGATTGTTGACGCAGATCAAAATGAACTTAAGGATGTTTATCGTGATCCTGTAGAGTTAACGTTTACTCTATCTGATTTAACTTTGTCGGAAGAAAATACAACATTTGAAGTTCAAAAGTACAATGCTAAAACAAGAGAATTCGAATCATATTTAACCGAGAAAAAGTTAATTACTGATGATTTTTTTGCTGCATTAACATACAAGTTTGATGAAGGGCGTTATCGGATTGATATAAGTACTACAGATGCAGTTGGACGTGTAAAAACAGTTCAACAATCGTTCTTAGTTGATCTTAATGATCCTGAGATTAAGTTTGAAAGTCCAATTGAATCTGGGCAACATATCAATCAAAAAGTTATTGCAGAGCTTGATACAGAAGAATTGTTTTCATTAACTATTAAAGAAGAATTTTTACAATCAAAGAAAGTGACTGTTACAAGACCAGATGCTAACGATCATGAAGTAGAGCTATCTGAAGATGAATTAGGTGAGTGGCATCAAAATGAGGAGCAACCGAAACAGTATTCATTTACATTTAATGAAGATATTTGGCAACAAGAAGGACGTTATGATATTGAAATTGAAGCAATCGATCAGGCAGGAAGAAAAAGTGAGGAAGCATTTTCTTTCATTTTAGATGATACCGCTCCTAAAATTGAAGTGACAGAATTAGCTGAGTATCACAATCAGAATGTAGATGTCGAAGTTAAAGTAACGGAGGCTAATTTTGAACAAAATAATGTGACGGTGACGATCGAACGTCAAAGCACTGAGGGGAAATTTGAGGAATATGACGGCTCCTTTTCAGAATGGGAAAATCAAGCGGTTGAAAGCTCAGAAACCTATTTATTCACCAAAGATGGTACGTATCGTATTGAGATTGCCGCGGTAGATAAGGCAGGAAACAAAGCTGAATCTGTGGAGCGTGAGTTTACGATTCATCGCGATGAACCGGAACTTTCTATAGAAGGTGTTGAAGATGATCAGCATTATAATCAAGATTTAGAAGTTGAACTTTCGATCACAAGTGCCTTTCTTGATACGATTAACAGTAGTATAATGATTGAAAAATGGGACCAAAAGGATGAAGAGTTTAAATTTTATTCAGATGAGAGTAAGGAAAGTAGCATAAGCCTGAGTTTGAAAGAAACGCTTTCAGAACCAGGGAATTACCGAATTCGTCTGACGGGTCAAGATTTAGCTGGAAACATTTCTGAACCTAAAGAAGTTCAATTTGTTATTGATAAACAGAAACCAATTGTTTCAATAGAAGGAATAGAAAATGATGCAATCTATGGTGAAAATCAAACAATTGAGCTAGCTGTTAATGAAAAATACTATGAAACTAATAACGTCAAACTAACTGTCAGACGAGATGACAAAGATATTACTGATGAAGTAGAAAAACTCATCGGCCGTGATTGGTCAATCCAAGAATCAGAATCAAAAGCTACTTATGAAACGCGTCATGAAGGAAATTACACAATCCGTTTAGAAGCTACAGATAAAGCAGGCAACCAAGCTGATGTAGTTGAAAAATCTTTTGTGATTGATTCCTCTGTCCCGACGATTATGGTAAAAGGAATTAAAAATCAAGTGGATTACGCAGAAGATCGGATGTTAGAGGTTGAAATTAGGGATCGTAATTTTAAGGAAAATTCAATTGAGGTATTAAAAGATGGTGAAGTATATGATGTTGGTGATTTTGAAATCACAAGAAGAATTTTTCAAGATTCAATTGCACGGTTAAATCATACATTTACTGAAGAGGGAATGTATGAGGTACTGATTAAATCGATTGATCGTTCAAATAATCAGTCTGAGAAGAAATTGAGTTTTATCATCGATAAAACCGCACCTGTTATTGAGTTAGGTAAAGACATTCCCAACTTTATAACGAGCGGATCGATTAAGAAGCAAGAGATTAATCAATTAATTCCAATCGATATTTTTGAACATCGTATCAATGAAAGAGAAATTAAAATTACAAGAACATCACCATCGGGTGATAAAAAAACTTTTAGAGAAGCAGATTTTGGTGGATGGGAGCAGGAATCTGATAGCCATTATCGTTTTAAATTTAACAATGATTTCTTTACAACAGACGGTGATTATGAAATTATTGTTGAAGTAAGTGACTTGGCTGGACAATCCGCTCGAGATTTACTGGCCTTCACTATCGATGATCAAAAGCCTGTGATTAATTTAAGCCGTATTTCTCGCTATAATAATGAGCCAGTTACTCAAAATATAGAAATTATTGAAAATAATTATCAAAATAATAAAGTGACAATTGACGTTTATCGTGAGAATAATCAAGGACGTTTCGTCGACTATAGTCATCCAAATGTCAGCAATTGGCGCAATACTGGCAGAACAAGTCGCTTGTCACTTGATTTTGGTCGTGATGGCACCTATCGTGTTGAAGTTAATGCTGTGGATGCAGCAGGGAATCGAGCAACTACAGCAAGTCAAACTTTTACGGTTGATCAGATTGATCCTAGTTTAACGATTCAAGGTGTATCAAATCAGCAGCACTATAATCGAAATCGACGAGTGACAGTTGAGGTTGAAGATACGAACATTCATCCAAATCGGACAAATTTAATGATTGATAAGTTAAACCATACTACGGGTGAGATGGAACGATATCACGCTGTCCCAAATCTAACATTTGATAACACAAGTGCACAGTGGAATCACGTATTTAGTACAAATGATGAAGG
>CAZONN010000207.1:0-3031 GCA_964581235.1 uncultured Amphibacillus sp. | reverse complement strand
ATTCAGCTGGGATCCATTCGCTTACTTTATCACGGTTTGCTTCAACCCATTCAGAAGCTGCATCTTCTACAGTTGTTCCTTCTGAAATATTTAGCATAACTTCCTCCATATCATCAGAACTCCAATAGAAGTTATCTAAAATCTCGTAAGCAAGTGGACTGTCTTCTTCAAGACCAAAGCGCACAAATGTATCAATTGTTTCAGCATCACCAAAAGTATTTAAATCATCTTCTAAATACTTCAGATCGAATTCAGCAAATTTCCAGTGTGGTGACCATCCTGTCACAACAATTGGCTCTTCATTATTGTATGCTTGTCTTAAAGCAGTTGCCATTGCACCACTTGACGATGTATCAACAGACCATCCATCCAACTCATAATCATCTAAAGATCTTTCTGCTGCTTGAACAACACCAGCACCTGGTTCGATCGCTGTAATTGAACCGCCAAACTCTTCAGTAAAATCATTTAGATCAGCAATTGAATTCACGTCTTCCATGTATGTCGGAAGGACTAAACCAATTTTTGCACCTTCTAAGTTAACGCCTAAATGATCCATCTCTTCATGATAACGCTCATAAAGATCACCATGTGTTGCCGGTAACCATGCAGCTACCATTCCATCTGCATCACCACTTGCAACTGCTTCCCACATAATTGCATTGTCAATTGGCGTTGTCTCAACATTATAACCTTGCTCTGCTAAAACATGTGCAATAACGTGTGTTGATGCGACTTCTGTATCCCACTCAACATAAACTAACTCTAAATCTGTCTCACCTAAATTATCATTTGTTTCTTCTGCTGCTCCATTATCTCCATCATTACCACAAGCAGCCAAAAACAGTGATAATACAAGCACAAAAATGAAACTTGTTTTTTTCCATGAAAAATTAAACATTAGATCTTCTCCCTTATTTGTATATTTGTCTTCCTAATGCGGAAGTATGTCTACTTTTTATAAATATTTTGTGTAAAGCGGTCCATAATGATTGCTAAAATAACAATTGATATACCAGCAACAAAACCTGGACCTGCTTGCGCTCGTTGAAGTGCTGATAACACCGGACGACCTAAGCCTGGCGCCCCAATCATTGAAGCAATAACAACCATTGATAGCGAAAGCATAACCGTTTGGTTGATCCCCGCCATAATTGTCGTTTTTGCCATTGGAAGTTCAACTTTAAATAAACGCTGAAAACCTGTGCTCCCGAATGCTTCCGCCGCTTCAACCATTTCAGTTGACACTTGGCGAATCGCTAAATTAGTAAATCTAACTGTCGGAGGTGTCGCAAAAATCAATGACGCGAACACTCCTGGAACCATTCCAATACTGAAG
This sequence comes from uncultured Amphibacillus sp., assembly GCA_964581235.1. Lineage (GTDB taxonomy): Bacteria > Bacillota > Bacilli > Bacillales > Amphibacillaceae > Amphibacillus. The sequence goes on along the minus strand of CAZONN010000207.1, from coordinate 1,692 downwards.
AAAGCAACAGCTGGAATCAGATATACGAAGGCAGGCATCGTCTGCATAAGATCCAAAGTCGGAAGCATAACAGCCTCAACAATTCGACTCTTCGACATTAAAATCCCAATTGGAACCCCAATAATAATAGATAGTAAACTTGCAATTAAGACAAGTGTGAATGTATCAATTAATTCACTCCACAAGCCCTGATTATAAACAAATAATAAACCTATTAATGAAAATGTCGCTAAACCAAATTTTCGACCTGTAATGAAAAATGCACCAATAACAACAATCGCAATCACAGCAATGACTGGAATTTTCTCAAGTAAATCAGCTATCCAAGACATAAACTGACCAAATTCATTTCGAATCGGATTAAAGATAAATGAAAATGTACTTGTTATCCAATCAACTGCAATATCAATCCAATCAGATATCGGGATTTTTGGTATATTATCAAACATTGATCTGCACCCCGCTTTCTCTTGCCAATGCTGCTAGAACAGATCCTCTAATGATAATTCCTTTTAACTTATTCTCATCCACCACAGCAATCGGAATTTTTGAGTCATGAATCAGATCGAAAATTTCCTGCATCGGTTTATCAAGTTTCACAGTTGGTACATCAGGATTTAATACCTCATTTAAATCTCTAATGTCCTGTTTAATCGCCTTCGAAGCAGCTTCAGCAGTAAGATAGCCTTTTAAATTCCGGCTACTATCGACAATATAAATACCTGATAACCCTTCTTCGCGCATTCGTTCAAGCGCGACACGCGGACCATGCTTATCAATATTAATCGTTTCAGGACGTCGCATAATATTTTCAGCAACTAACACCTTCGAACGATCAACGTCTTGGACAAAACGCTCAACATAATCATTGGCGGGATTAACAAGAATTTCTTCCGGTGTTCCAATTTGAACAATCGACCCATCACGCATTAGCGCTATTCGATCACCAAGTCTTAACGCTTCATCTAAATCATGCGTAATAAAGATGATGGTCTTTTTCATTTTTTGCTGTAAATCAATTAACTCATCTTGCATATCTTTTCTAATCAATGGATCTAATGCTGAAAATGCTTCATCCATTAATAGAACTTCTGGATCGTTTGCCAATGCACGCGCTAAGCCAACACGTTGCTGCATCCCACCAGACAATTGATCTGGATATTGATGAATGTAATCACCCAATCCAACCATGTGGAGAGCCTCTGTCGCTTTTTTCTCTCGCTCTTCTTTCGGCATCCCTTGTACTTCTAAACCATAGACGGCATTTTCTAGAATTGTTCTGAACGGAAATAAACCAAATTTTTGAAAAACCATACTTAACTTCTCACGACGGACACGACGTAAGTTCTCTTTATTCATTGTCGCTAAATCTTCACCGTCGATTGTTACACTGCCCTCTGTTGGCTCAATTAAACGATTAATTAAACGGATTAAAGTTGACTTCCCACTACCTGACAAACCCATAATAACGAAAATCTCACCTTGTTTCACCTCAAATGAAGCTCGATTAACCCCAACGGTGGCACCTGTTTTTTTCAAAACTTCTTCCTTCTTCTTACCCTCATCCAACAATTCAATTGACTGTTTAATATTTTTCCCAAAAATTTTGGACAAGTTTTTAACCTCGATAACCGACAATATTGTTCACCCCTCTGATTAAAACCGACACTCTCTCTATCTTTGTTCGGCTTG
>CAZONN010000206.1:0-3034 GCA_964581235.1 uncultured Amphibacillus sp. | reverse complement strand
TTGATCAAGTCACAGTTAAGTTAACCAGACAATAAAAGATAATTAAATTTAAAAGGAGCTAAAAATAGATTAGCTCCTTTTAGTTGTTTCATTAGGAAAGTTATCCCCACCCTGTGCATAACATTGTGCGTAACTTTCAATATATAGTAGAGAACAGACATTCCCACACAAAATAGCTAATGAAAGTTTGACATACACCCAATTAATTGTGAAAAAGTCACGATTATCATGCTAATAATAGCTAAAATGATTGAAATTCTTCAATTGTGTATAAGTCTGTGGATGGATTACTTATTTGAGTTTACCTCATAATTGATCATCACATATTCTGCATAGACTATTGTTGATAAACAATAGTAAGCGGTATCAAATTATTCAGCTACGATTTTATCGATTAAATCAAGTTCATTTTTAGTAAAGTCTAGCTTGTCTAAAGCCGCGACGTTCTCCTCAATTTGACTCACTCGACTGGCACCAATTAAAGCAGAAGCAACAGTTTCTTGACGTAAAACCCATGCCAGAGCTATTTGAGCAAGTGTTTGTCCACGCTCTTTTGCAAGCTGATTCAACTCAATCACTTTCGCTAATTTTTCCTCAGAAATATCTTCACGATTTAAAAATGGAATATGTGCCTTAGCAGCACGCGAATCCTCAGGAATACCTTTTAAATACTTACTTGTCAATAAGCCTTGAGCAAGCGGTACATATGCGATCGCGCTAGCACCTACATCTGAAAGGACATCCGTTAATCCATCCTCAATCCAACGCTCAAAAATTGAGTAAGAAGGTTGATGAATAATGAATGGTGTTTTTTGTTCCCGCAGTATTTCAGCAGCCGCTTTTGTCTGCTCAGCACTATAATTAGATAGCCCAACGTATAAAGCCTTCCCTTGGCGAACAATTAAATCAAGTGCATCCATTGTTTCTTCTAATGGCGTGTCCGGATCAGGTCTATGATGGTAAAAAATATCGACATAATCCAGATCCATTCGCTTCAGACTTTGATCTAAACTAGAAACTAAATATTTTTTTGAACCAAAATCACCATAAGGACCTGGCCACATATAGTAACCAGCTTTAGAAGAAATAATTAACTCATCACGATAGCCTGATAAATCCTTTTTCAGGATTCGACCAAAGTTTTCTTCAGCAGCGCCTGCTGGTGGTCCATAATTATTTGCTAAATCAAAATGGGTAATACCTAGATCAAAAGCCCGTGTCAGTAAATCTCTCTGATTCGTTAGTGGATCTGACTCACCAAAATTATGCCATAGTCCTAAAGAAATAGCCGGAAGCTTAAGACCAGAACGCCCAACACGATTATAAATCATTGATTCATAACGATTATTGGCAGGTTGATAGCTCAAAAAAATTCCTCCTTTAACTCATCTTATAATCCTAATGCTAAGCGCCAAATACGATAAATGCAAATGCTAGTTTCTCTGTATTCAGATAGATTAATTAATTTTTATAAAACTCTAACTTTATGGTTTACAAAGTAGGTAATTTCAAGTATTCTATCAATGAAAACGTAATCACTATTTTTTTGGAGGGATGTTATGGAATTCATGGTAGAACAGTTTTCGAGCATCAATCTATTAAGTCAGTTTTGGATTACTCTATTTCTGATTATTCCGATAGTATTGATCTCTAGAACAGTCGTTGCCGGAACACGCTATTCGCCAATCTTAATTGTTGTTATTTTCGGTTTGTCGATGGGCTTTATCCTTGTAGAAACAGGGGTAGCAGAGCCAGGAATCGGATCGTTTCCAATGATTAATATGATTGCTTCATCAACAATTATAGCCTTAGTCGTAACCTTTTTTGTCGGCGGTCAAGCGTTACGGAAAATGTTGTCAAAAGAGTCGAAGGAAAATGATGAGATGGTTATACCTTCGGATGAGGAATCAGTACTTGGAACAACTCGTACACAAATTGTGATGATTGTCCGAGCCTTTTTCTTACTGATCGGTATTGAGGGTGCAACGAGAGTTTTAATTGGGCAAAGTGAAAGCGCACTTAATGAAGTTTATCCATTGATCGCTTATATTGGGCTTGTTGGTGCAATTATATTCATTGATAACCGAGCGAAGATTACTAATAAACCTTTGTATATTAGAAAAGGGATTATCGAGATTATTGGAATTATTATTGTTTTATATTTATCGAGTTTAATTTCTCAATGGATTGTCCCAGTCATTGCCTTACCACAAATATTTTTCACCATGATTATTTCCTCGGTAGCAGGTGCCTTGCTTTACCGATGGTCACTTGGCCCAACGATTAAAGCTCTATTATTCGCAGGGATTCCAGTTGTTTTAGCCGGTAATTTTATGGTTGGAGGATCACGAATGGGTGAAGCTTTTCTAGTTGAAGGGGTAACGTCTGTTTTAGCTTACAGTTTCTTCGGGCAACTCTTCTTTATGTTTGGAGGAATTGCATTGATGATGTTTTTTGCAAAGACAGATCAGATACGAAATCTAGCACCTGGAATGGCGGGCTCACTTTCTCATTCCGGCTTGACCGGAGCCTGTACGGCTGGTGACTTAGGAGAAGAAGCACAAAGACGTGCGCCAATCATGGTTAATATGCCATTCTTCGGTCATATTTTTGTCTTCTCTATATTAGCGGTCAGTGCAGACAGGGGCAATCTTTGGATATGGCCCTCAGTTGTTGTTGTTTTAATAGGTTTAATTCTTACCTTTATTTCTATGAAAGTTTTACAAAAAGCAAATGGCGAGGATGCTGGAGAGATCAAAGCATTAATGCAATTTTCATTTGGTTGGCAAGTAGTCTCAGTTTTTGGTGGTTTATTACTATTAACGTTAGGCTCGATGCCGCTAGATTATGCTGGCATGGGAACGACATCAGCTTTATCACATTTTGGATTATTTGCCGCTACTCAAGGAGGCATATTCGGTTCAGAAGCAGCCAGCTTAATTCCATTCGTCTTCTCGATGCCGTTCTTGGTTCACCCAGTAGTATTCTTTATGTTTGGTAAAGCGATGAAGGATAATGGTAGAATGCCAGTTAA
>CAZONN010000205.1:0-3035 GCA_964581235.1 uncultured Amphibacillus sp. | reverse complement strand
TTTTAACAAAATGGCGCCAGTATAGTGATCCGGAGGTTAACCTTATTGCTAACACAGATGGGGTACCACACAATACCATCACACCAATCGCTCAATATCGAGACGATGCCTATCAATTAGATTTAGTTTTACGTAATAACCGAACCAATGATGAACATCCTGATGGCATTTTTCATCCACACAAAGATGTGCACCATATTAAGAAAGAGAATATTGGTTTGATTGAAGTTATGGGTCTAGCTGTTTTGCCACCACGTTTAAAATCTGAGTTAGCTGACTTAAAACAGTATCTGCTCGGTCAGTCAGACCAAATCGAGAGTTACCATCAGGCTTGGGCTGATCAAATTAAATTTGAAACTGAATCGATAACAGAGGATAATATTGATCAAGTCATTCAAGCACAGTTAACTGAGAAATTTGTTAAAGTTCTGAAGGATTCTGGTATCTTTAAGTCGAATAGTGTTGGACAGGAAGCATTCAAACGCTTTACGTCCTCACTAAACAAATAATGTAATCGGAGGCTTTACTATGTATTCAAAAACAACACCTTTAACAATTGAAGGTCAGTCATGGAATGAATACACGTTAAAGAACGTTAATGGGATGTCAGTCTCATTTCTAGATTACGGTGGTATTATTACATCGATTATCACACCTGATAAAAATGGCGTCTTTGAAAACGTCGTGCTTGGTTTTGATGATTATAAGGATTATTTGAATAACATCAACTATTTTGGTGCTTTAATTGGCCGTGTTTCTGGTCGAATTCCTAATTCAACATTCACATTAAACGGCAAGGAATACAAGCTTCCTGAAAATGAGGGTAAACATCATTTACACGGTGGAAAAGTTGGTTTACACGGTGTCATTTGGCAAGTTGAGTTAGTCGAAACAGCGACAAGTACAGGCGCAGTTTTATATCACACAAGTTTAGATGGTGAAGCTGGTTATCCTGGTACAATCAAGTATAAAGTGTCATACACACTAACAAATGATAACGCGTTTACGATTGATTATGAGGCATTGTCTGACCAGGATACGATTCTATCATTAACAAATCACTCTTACTTCAACCTATCTGGAAATTTAAAAGAAACAGTTTTAAATCACGAAGTAACATTGGATGCAAGTCAGTTTGTTGAGCTTGATCAAGAACTTATTCCAACAGGTCGCTTATTACCTGTAACGGATACAGTGTTTGATTTTATAAACGGCCGTAAGATTGCTGACGGCGTCGGTTCTGGTGATCCGCAAAATAAAGTTGCCGGAGACGGTTATGATCATTTCTTTATTTTTGATAAAAAGGCGGAAGAAAACGTCATCGTAACTGAGGCAACAAGTGGGCGTAAGTTGACAGTTAAGACAAATCAACCGGCGATGGTTTTATATACAGGAAATAGCGTTGATGATTCTTGTACTTTAAAAGAACGTCAATCAGCAAAACACCTTGGGGTCTGCTTAGAAACACAAAGTACACCTGCATCATTAAATTACCCAGGCTTCCCAAGCATTCAGCTTGCAAAAAATGACGTCTATCGCCATACAACAACGTTCACTTTTTCAACACTTTAAATAAATGAGGTCAAATCTAAAAGGAGCTTATGATAAGCTCCTTTTTTGTGGAAAAATTGTTGTTAATTAATCTGTTAGTTTTCCGTTTGTAGCGAATAGTTCGCCAATAATTAACGCAACAGCTCCTAGTGCTGTTGAATGAACACCAAGATCGGAAACTGAAATCGTCGTTTGTTTGGCACGTGCCGTCAGCCCACGATCATTGATCGTTGCAATCACATTTGGCATTAGGTAATCTTTTGCCTTTGTTACCCCACCAGTTAAAACAATCTGACTCGGGTTCAATGTGTGAATCAGGTTAATGAGGCCGACACCGATATATGTGCCTGTTTGATGCAAAATCTCTTGAGCCAGCTGATCGCCCGCTTCAGCAGCTTGAAACACTGAAACTGCAGTCAGTTGATCAAAATCAGCTAAACTCGTTTTTGCGCCTTCTTCAACTCGACTGTTCGCTCTTTTTGCAATTGCTGGACCAGAGATAAATGTTTGCAGACAGCCTCGATTACCACACGTACATTGCTCACCATTAATATCAATTGTCATATGACCAATTTCACCGGCAATATGACTCTCACCACGGTATAGTTCTCCGTCAATTGTGACTCCAGAACCAACGCCATTCCCGATATTGACCACGACAAGTCGTTCACTGTTCTTCCCTCGTCCAAACCATTTTTCAGCTAAAGCAAGTGCACGTGCATCATTCTCAACTTTGATGTGATACGGAAAATGGCTCGATAATATTGATGCAATTGGCATCTGTCTTAAGTTTAAGTTCGGTGCAAATAATGATTCACCTTTACTCGCATCGACGACACCGTGCATCGCTACGCCAATACCAATAATATCTTTTTCATATTCCGAACTTTGTTGTAAAATTGCTTCAATCGTTTCAATTAATTTTGCTAAAAATTGTTCCTCAGTAATCGGTAAGGATAACTTCGTCTCAACCTGAGTAACAATTTTGCCTGAGAGATCAGCTAAGATCCCATCTATATTCCTTGATCCTGCATCAATTCCTATCATATAATGGCCCACTTGGTTGATCACAAGCATTGTAGGCTTACGTCCACCCTTTGATTGGCCTTGGCTACTTTCCAACACCATTCTTTGCTCGATCAACTCTTTAACAATCGTCCCTACTGTCGGCGGAGTTAGTTTTGTTTCCTTGGCAATTTGGGCTCTTGATATCGGTCCATCATTTAAAATTTTCGTTAAAATAATCGATTTATTTAAAGCTTTCATTTGTTGAAAACTGCCACGCTTCATGTTTTTTCCTCCATTATCGAAATCCGTGTCTTTTGTTTCATACTACCATGTTATTTAAATTTATTAAAGAAGAATGGTAGGTAAGTCAGTTTAATTTTGATGATTTATAAGGGGATAAAGCGGAAATGTCCACGACTTGATGAAAATGCGAACAAGTTGGCGAAAATGCAGACAAGTTCAGCGAAATACAGACA
>CAZONN010000204.1:0-3037 GCA_964581235.1 uncultured Amphibacillus sp. | reverse complement strand
GGAGCTTATTATAGCTACCACGGGTATTGGGCAAAGGACTTTGAAACGTTAAACCCACATCTCGGTTCATTAGAAGACTTTCATGAGTTAATTGATCAAGCAGCTGCACGCGATATTGATATTATGGTCGATGTCGTGCTCAACCATATTGGTTATGGCTTAAAAATTAATGATGAACAATCAGAGCCACCAGCTGGCTTTCCGACAAACAAAGATCGCAATCGCTTTGTAGATATGATTCGTGATCGATCCGGTTCTGGTGATTTAAAAATGGAACTCTCAGGTTTACCAGATTTTAAAACAGAAGAGGACTGGGTACGCGAACAAATTGTTGCTTGGCAAACTGCTTGGCTTGAAAAATCAACGACACCAAGTGGGAACTCAATTTCAAGTTATCGTGTGGATACAGTTAAACACGTTGATCATGTCACGTGGCAGCATTTCAAAAATGAATTAGTAGCGATTGACCCTAATTTTAAGCTGATTGGAGAGGCATGGGGAGCAAATTATCAAGATGATCTAGGTTATCACAAAACCGGAACAATGGATAGTTTGTTAGACTTTGGTTTTAAAGATCATGCACGTCACTTTGTTAATGGAAGCCTTGAGGAAGTGAACAATCAATTAATTGTACGAAATCAATCCATTTCAAACATTGCAACACTTGGGCAATTTCTTGGCAGTCATGATGAAGCAGGATTTTTACACAATTTAATTGAAAGTGGCGATTCCGAAGAAATTGCTCAAGGTAAATTGAAATTAGCAGCTACATTGCAAATCACCGCAAAAGGTCAACCAGTTATTTATTACGGTGAAGAACTTGGTCAAACAGGTGCGGAAAATTGGCCAGAATATGATAATCGTTATGATTTTGCTTGGGACATGATTGAAGGGAATCCGATTCTTGATCATTATCAAAAACTACTCGAATTCCGTCAAGCTAACTCGGAGCTATTGGCAAGAGCAGACCGATCAACGTTGGCTGGATCGAATAATGCTGAATGGTTAGTAGTGGAGCGAACATACGATGATCAATCGGTTTATTTAGGTTTTAACAGAGCTGATTTTGAACAAGAGATTACACTAACTGTCTCAAATGCCGATGTCATCGTAATCGATCACTACGCTGACCAAACTTACCAAGCAACAGAAGATCAAGCTGGAAACTATGTTATCAGTTTAACAGCCCCCAAGTTGACAGATGGAGGAACATTGCTGCTGACAGCTGAAAATGGAACAATCCTATCTAACCAGGATAATGCCAACAGTGCTGAAACTGAGACAAGTGATTCAATTACTAAAGAACCGATAGAAAATCATTCAGAAAACTCTAATATATCTATTTGGCCTTTCATTATTCTAATTAGTTTGACGATTGCCGTCATTACATTCATTCAAATTAAGCGCAAAAAATAACAATAAAGGGTGATTAATACGTGGCTAAAAACAATAAATTATTACATGCGGAAGTATTCTCTGACTCGACAATCGGACTCTTTTTTGAGTCGATAAACAACCTTTCAGAACCTGATTTACAAGAAATGATCAAGATTGTTGATTCACAAGGTAATCGATTAGAAATAACTGAAGTAACGATTCATGTTGAAGATAAGCTAATTACTATTAGCATTGCTCAAAATCACAGAACAAATAAGTTCCCTTATGCGATAAAATACAATTCGATCACGAAATATGCTCAAATTGGTTGGCGCTATAAAGATCAGAAATATGCTTATGATGGAGAATTAGGACTAAAGTTAAATGCTGACGGATCAGCAAAGCTAAAACTGTGGTCTCCGAGTGCAGATTCAGTTAACGTTGTTTTGTATGATAAAAATAATCAAAACAATGTTATTGCAAATGAACTTTCAATGACTCTAGGGGAGCGTGGTGTCTGGTCAATCGAACTTGACCAAGAAAAAACGGGAATTGCTGATTTAACCGGATATTTTTATCATTTTGCAATTGAACGCGATGGGAAGACGGCTTTAGCGCTTGATCCATATGCGAAATCACTGGCAATTTGGGATAGCACAAATCCAGATAATCAAATTGCTAAGGCCGCGATCGTTGACCCAAGCTTAATTGGTCCAGAACTTGAATATGCTAAGATTGCTAACTTTAAAAAACGAGAAGATGCAATTATCTATGAAATTCATGTCCGAGATTTCACCTCAGATCCATCACTTGACGGCAACCTAAACAGCCAATTCGGAACGTTTACTGCTTTTATTGAAAAACTAGATTATATTAAATCGCTTGGGGTGACTCATGTTCAACTATTACCAGTGATGAGTTACTTATTTGCTAATGAGTTTGAAAATGATGAGCGTCTGTTAAACTATTCATCTGTTAATAATAACTACAACTGGGGCTATGATCCACAGAGCTATTTTGCGTTGACTGGTATGTACTCAGAAAAGCCAAGCGATCCGAAGCAACGAATTGCTGAATTTAAGAACTTAATTGCTGAAATTCACGACCGTGGTATGGGTGTTTTATTAGATGTTGTTTATAATCATACGGCAAGTGTTGATATTTTTGAAAACTTAGAGCCTAATTACTATCATTTCATGGATGCTGATGGGACACCACGGATCGCATTCAAGGGTGGCCGTTTAGGAACGACGCGAAAGATGTCACAACGAATTTTAATTGATTCGATTACTTATTGGGTTAAAGAGTTTAAAGTAGACGGTTTTCGTTTTGATATGATGGGTGATCATGATGCAGAAACAATTCAACAAGCATATGAACAGGCAAAAGTGCTCAATCCAAATATTCTGATGATTGGTGAAGGATGGATTACCTATGTCGGTGACGAGTATGAACCGAAAATCATCCCCGCAGATCAGCATTGGATGCAAGATACAGAAGCTGTTGGTTCTTTCTCAGATGACATTCGTGATCAATTAAAATCGGGCTATAACTCTGAAGGTGAGCCACGTTTTCTTACTGGTGGAGCGCGAAATATTCAACGCATTTTTGATAACTTAACAGCAAATCCGCATAATTTTAAGGCGACAAGCCCAGGGGA
>CAZONN010000203.1:0-3038 GCA_964581235.1 uncultured Amphibacillus sp. | reverse complement strand
CCATCGATATTCATCGCGTTGCGTGAAACAAAATGAATTAAGCCTTCTTTTAGTTGGGCCGGGCAGTTTAGATTCATACAGCGTAATGCCACTTCACCTTCAAGACGCTCGAGCTCTGACTCACAAGATGGACAGTGTGTCGGCATCGAAAACGGCACGGATTCGCTATCACGCTGTTCTGCAAGTACACGGACAACTTCTGGAATAATGTCACCAGCCTTTTTAACAACAACTGCATCATTTAGACGAATATCTTTTTCTTCAATATAATCCGCGTTATGAAGTGTCGCACGTTGAACCGTTGTGCCAGCGACTTTAACAGGCTCAAGGACTGCTGTTGGCGTCACGACTCCCGTTCTTCCGACACTGAAATCAACATCGACTAATTTTGTGACAACTTCTTCAGCTGGGAATTTATAAGCCGTTGCCCAGCGTGGACTTTTCGATGTCGTTTTTAGAATATCTTGATATGCGAGATCGTCAACTTTAATCACAATGCCATCGATATCATAGGCAAGGTCGTTGCGGTGATCAATCCATGATTCAACATAGTCAATCACTTCTTCGATGCCTCGACACTTCTTCCATTCTTGATTCGTTTTAAAGCCGAGTTCACTTAAGTACGTCAACTGTCCACTGTGCGTGTCAATTTCGCCAGCTTGCCATTCACCAACGGCATAGACGAAAATATCTAAATTCCGTTCAGCAGCGATTTTTGGATCGAGTTGTCGGATTGAGCCAGCAGCCGCATTTCTAGGATTGGCAAACAGTTCGAGTTCTTGCTTTTGACGGTTTTCATTCAATCTTAGAAATGATTGCTTCGGCATAAACACTTCACCACGAACCTCAATTGTGTTTGTTTCAGCAATCGAGAGTGGAATACTCCGAATCGTTTTTAAGTTTTGGGTAATTTCTTCACCAATCGCTCCGTCACCACGTGTTGCACCTTGATGAAATGAGCCATCTTGATAGCGTAACGATACTGCTAGGCCATCAATTTTTAGTTCAGCGACGTAATCAACTGTCTCTAATTCCAATCCGTCACGAACCCGGCGATCAAAGTCTCGTAAGTCCTCAACATTGAATGCATTCGACAGACTCAGCATCGGTGTTGTATGTTCAACTTTTTCAAATAAATCAAGTGGTTTTGCACCAACTCTTTGCGTTGGTGAATCTGCTCGGACTAGCTCTGGATGCTCTGTTTCAAGCGCAATCAATTCATGGAGCAAGCGATCATATTCTGCATCAGGAATTGTTGGATTATCCAGCACATAATATTGATGATTATAATGGTGGAGCAGTTTTCGAAGCTCCGCAATTTGTTCTTCAATTTTTTTCATCAAGCTCACCTCAGTTCATTATTGTTTCGTAATCGGTGCAAATTTTGCCAAGAGGCGTTTAATCCCTGTCGGGGCTGGGAAGGCGACATCTAACTCGAGTTCTTCGTCTTTACTCGATACTCTAACGACCGTACCGACACCCCACTTTTTATGGTTTGCTTTGTCACCAACTTGCCAATCTTCCTTTTCCCCACCCGTCGTTTGCTTACGGGTCGCGCGCCTAACTGGTTCGCGTTTTTGTCGCGTTTGGCTCGGGAAAAAGCTCCGGTCATCGTCTGAAATCGTGAAGACAGGTTTCGTTTCTTTCTTAGAATAACCTTCGAGTAGTTCTGCTGGAATTTCCTTAATAAATCTGCTCATCATATTATTGTGTGGTTTACCAAACAGCGTCCGATATTGGGCGTGTGTTAAGTGTAACTCTTGTTCAGCCCTGGTAATGCCGACGTAAGCTAATCGGCGCTCCTCTGCAATTTCCTCTTTATCGTCAATTGAGCGACTATGTGGGAAGATTCCTTCCTCCATACCGACAAGAAAGACAACTGGAAATTCAAGCCCTTTGGCAGCGTGGAGTGTCATCATCGTTACTCTATTATCAGCGAACGGATCATCATCCATACTGTCAATATCGGAAATTAATGCTAAATCAGTTAAAAAGGCAATCAACGTTTGATCTTCACTATTTTTCTCGAAATGTTGGCTCACTGATTTAAATTCATTGATGTTTTCTAAGCGTGTTTGGGCCTCTATTGTAGGATCGTTTTCAAGCATCGCTTTATAACCTGATTTATCTAACACTTGTTCAACCATGTCGGTTGCGGTTAAAAATTCTTGTTGTTTGATCCAGTTATTAATCATTTGAGCAAACTGGGCAAGTGATTTTGTCGCTCGGGCACTTAAGCCGATAAAATCAACTTCCTTAACTGCAGTAAATAGTGAAATTTCATGTGATGTCGCATAGTTTTGGAGCTTTTCAATCGTTGTTGCGCCAATACCACGCTTTGGCTCATTAACAATCCGAACAAAACTAACATCGTCATCTGGGTTAGAAATCAATCTTAAATAGGCGAGCACATCTTTAATTTCTTTCCGATCGTAGAACTTAGTTCCGCCGACCATTTGATAAGGAATGTTCGCTTTGACAAATGTCTCCTCAATCACACGTGACTGGGCATTCGTTCGATACAAAATCGCAATATCACGATAGTTGTACTCGGCTTGATCAACATATTTTTCAATTTCATTAGCAACATAGAGACTTTCATGGCGCTCTGTTTGAGCATTGTAGTATTTTAGCAGTGAACCGCCCGATTGCTCGGTCCACAACTTTTTCTCTTTATGATCTCGATTATTCTTGATCACCGCATTGGCCGCGTTCAGAATTGATTCGGTCGAGCGATAGTTTTGCTCAAGAAAAACAGTGCTCGCGTTTGGGTAATCCTTTTCAAATGAGAGAATGTTTTTAATGTCCGCACCGCGCCAGCGATAAATCGACTGATCTGCGTCGCCAACAACACAGATGTTTTGATATTTTTCTGCTAATTTTTTTACAAGATCGTATTGAGCAAAGTTGGTATCCTGATACTCATCGACATGAATATACTGAAATCTGCGTTGATAATATTCAAGCACATCTGGTACTCGCTTAAATAATATTGCGGTTTGCATAATTAAGTCATCAAAATCGAGCGAATGGTTTCT
>CAZONN010000202.1:0-3040 GCA_964581235.1 uncultured Amphibacillus sp. | reverse complement strand
AAGAACGTATACACTATAAGTAACGAAAAAATACGAGACGACAACTATAAAAAGTGAGGCTATCGATTATGAATAAACTATTTGTAGAAGGTGGTACACCTTTAAAAGGCACAGTTAAAATAGGCGGAGCAAAAAATAGCGCAGTAGCACTATTACCAGCAACAATCTTAGCAGACTCACCAGTCAGCATAGAAGGCCTGCCTGACATATCAGACATCCTGATCCTAAGCGAACTAATCGAAGAAATCGGTGGTACAGTGACACGTGATGGCAGTACTGTACATATCGACCCATCAAAAATGACATCAATGCCATTACCAAATGGCAAAGTAAAAAAACTCCGCGCATCATACTACTTCATGGGTGCAATGCTCGGAAGATTTAAACGCGCCGTCATCGGGCTGCCAGGCGGATGTCATATTGGCCCGCGTCCAATCGACCAACACATTAAAGGTTTCGAAGCACTCGGAGCAAAAGTAACGAATGAACAAGGTGCAATTTACCTCCGCGCAGATGAATTAATCGGTGCAAGAATTTATCTTGACGTCGTTAGTGTCGGCGCAACGATCAATATTATGCTTGCAGCTGTTCGAGCAAAAGGTAGAACAGTGATTGAGAATGCCGCACGTGAACCAGAAATTATCGATGTTGCCACACTGCTAACAAGTATGGGCGCCAAAATCAAAGGAGCAGGAACCGATGTCATCCGAATCGAGGGCGTTGATACATTGTCTGGTTGTACTCACACGATTATTCCTGACCGAATTGAAGCTGGAACATACACAATCTTAGCAGCTGCTCTGGGTGAAGATGTTTTAATTGATAACGTCATCCCACAACACTTAGAACCAGTCATTGCAAAGTTACGGGAAATGGGCGTCGATATCGAAGAAGGCGAAGAGCATCTTCGTGTTCGCAGGTCAGACAACCTTACCGCGGTCGATATTAAAACTCTTGTTTATCCAGGTTTTGCAACTGATTTACAACAACCGTTTACCGCTTTACTTACAAAAGCTGAAGGCACATCGATCGTGACTGACACGATTTATAGTGCGCGTTTTAAACATGCAGACGAACTTCGTCGCATGAACGCGAAGATTAAAGTTGAAGGATCAAGCGCAATTATTTACGGTCCAACAAAACTACAAGGTGCTAAAGTACGCGCATCCGATCTGCGAGCAGGCGCATCACTCATCATCGCAGGCTTGATGGCTGAAGGTATCACCGAGATCACGGGCGTTGAACATATTGAACGTGGCTATGAAGACTTAACCGATAAATTAGTCAATCTAGGCGCGAAAATTTGGAAAGAATCAATGACGGAAGAAGAAGTTAGCCAAACACAGAATTAACGAGCCAATGCGAGCATCAGATCAACGATGTTCGCATTATTTTTTTGCTTGAACCCTTCACAATTGGTAAGGAATGTTTAAAAATCCACGATAAAGCTGGGCAGACACCAGCAAATGGTCATTATTTTCCGAAAGCGGTTGAAAATTTTTGTGAAAAGGAGTACGATAAAAATATCTACCGCATACTTCTGGAATCTTTCGAAAAATCTTCTGAAGCTTCATTCCCGTTTTTTAGTAAAAGGTAAAATAAAAATAGAATAGGTGTGATGATCACGTGTCTGAAGTAACAATTTCACAATTAGAGGAACTCACTTTAAAAGATCTCTACGATAAAGCTAGGGAATTTAAGGTATCTTATTATGCAAAATTAACAAAGCGCGAACTCATATTTTCAATCTTAAAAGCACAGGCTGAAAAGAGTGGTTATTTATTTATGGATGGTGTTTTAGAAATCATTCCTTCTGAAGGGTTTGGTTTTCTCAGGCCGATCAATTACTCGCCGAGTGCTGAGGATATTTATATTTCGGCATCACAGATCCGCCGTTTTGATTTAAGAAATGGTGATAAGGTGTCGGGTAAAGTTCGTCCACCTAAAGAAAATGAGCGTTATTATGGATTGCTTCATGTTGATGCGGTTAACGGTGAAGATCCTGAACTTGCGAAAGAACGTGTCCATTTCCCAGCATTGACGCCTCTGTATCCGAATCGAATGATGAAACTCGAAACAGAACCTCATGAAATCTCAACGCGAATTATGGATATTATTTCTCCAGTTGGTTTTGGGCAACGTGGTTTAATTGTTGCGCCACCAAAAGCGGGTAAAACGATGCTGTTAACTGAGATTGCCAATAGCATCACGAAAAATCATCCGGAAGTTAAGTTGATTATTTTACTTGTCGATGAGCGTCCTGAGGAAGTGACCGATATTGAGCGCCAGGTTGCGCCTGATGTTGATGTGGTCAGTTCAACTTTTGACGAAGTACCGGAAAATCATATTAAAGTAACTGAACTTGTTTTAGAACGGGCGATGCGTCTCGTTGAGCACAAAAAAGATGTTGTCGTTCTGATGGATAGTATTACCAGGTTGGCGCGTGCGTATAACCTTGTGATCCCGCCAAGTGGCCGAACGCTATCGGGCGGGATTGACCCAGCTGCGTTCCACCGTCCAAAACGTTTCTTCGGTGCGGCGCGTAATATTGAAGAGGGTGGTAGCTTCACGATTCTTGCGACTGCGCTTGTTGAGACAGGCTCAAGAATGGACGACGTGATTTACGAGGAATTTAAAGGGACGGGTAACCTAGAACTTCACCTTGACCGCCAGCTTGCACAACGTCGAATTTTCCCGGCGATCGACCTTCTGCGTTCAGGTACGCGTAAGGAAGAGCTGTTGATTTCACAAGACAAGCTCGATATCGTTTGGTCAATGCGTAAAGTGATGCAAGACACACCAGACTTTGTCGAACGCTTTTTTAAAAAAATTCGCTCTACGAAATCGAACGATGACTTTTATCAACAAACCATTGATGAAATGAAACGAAAAAATATCAAACCATAATTAAGCTAGCGACTCCCAGCCTGTTCGCGGGTTGGGAGTTTATTGAAAAAATATTTGGAAAGGATTGAATGAATGAACTATCAATTAGTTGAAAAAACAGACCGACTGCTCCAATTAGAAGCCCTCGTCCCAC
>CAZONN010000201.1:0-3060 GCA_964581235.1 uncultured Amphibacillus sp. | reverse complement strand
TTAGTGTTTTAAGAATTGGTAAAATTTCTTTAAGTCGTTTTACTTCGTATGTTGGCTTAACGTGTTCTGCAGTTTGCTTGTGATGGTTAATCCAGATATTTTTAATGCCAGTTCGGTTAGCGCCAAGAATATCGGTCATTAAGTTATCTCCAATCATCACGACATTATCTGGCGTTGTGTTTGCTTTATCTAGCGCAAACTCAAAAATCTTTGGATCAGGCTTCCCACGACCAAAGTCTCCTGAAATAACAATGTGCTTAAAGTACTTAGCGATTTCTGGTGTTATTTTTAGTTTTGTATTTTGTAAGGAAGGTGCACCATTCGTCAATAATAAAAGTTGATAATCGTCTTTTAATTGATCGAGCACATCAAATGTTTCTTCATAAGTATATGGGTGCTTTTTTCGTTCACTAACAAATTGTTTAGCTAGGGTTTCGCCTAGCTTTGGATCAATAATGCCACATGCTTCTAAACCATTCGTCCAAGCATCAATCTGATATTTAGGCATTAACTGGTACATCTGCTCAAAGTCTTCACTCGTATCATTGAAAGTTCCCCATAATCCTTCAAATGGGTTTATACCAATCATTTGTGTAAATGGATAAGTCGGATAGCCTTGATACAATTTCGTTGCTTCGGCTCGAACTGCTTGTTCAAATAGCTCAGGATCCAGTTGCTTAACAGTTTGACAAGTTGCTTGAAAAGCCATTTGAATGCTTTTCTTGTCCCACAATAATGTATCATCTAAGTCAAAAAATACCGTTGTAACCATTATTCATCCCCCTCATTGACTAATCATACTTATTATAACAAGGAAGACCCAGAAAAAGAAACACTATTCAAAAAAGTTAAATTATTATATCGTTTGTTTTTTACCTTTTTACTAGCTATAATAAGTGTAGATTAACGACTCGACAAGGCTTATTTAATATCAGAAGATTTATTTTATCAAAGACTAAAATATTAAAAGCGCAGCTGTAAGCTGTGCTTTTTGTAACATTGCATAAAAAGAGGTGTAATAGATGAAAAAACAAGCAGGTAGCCAGTATAGAGATGGTTTTGTATTGGGTACTCTACTAATTGTAATTCTACTGATCACATTATATGTTCCTGTGATCAGCTACATATCACTTTTCTTTTTACCGATACCAATTGCTATTTATGGCTATCGCTATGGTTGGATGAAATCAGCACTGCTAGGGGTAATGATTCTTTTTTCAATCTCTGTTTTTGCTTTTTACTTCTTCGTCATGTCACTGCCAATCGCTTTAGTAGCAATATTAGCGGGGGTCTTTGTTGGTGAAGCACTAAGAAGCAAACGTCATCCGTATGAAGTTTGGGGAAGAGGGACAATTGGCTATGCGATCGGGTTCCTGATTCTATTATTAATGATCCAATTACTCTCCGATCAGAGTCTCATCACTGAATATCAATTAATTATCAAAGAATCACTAGACTCAGTCCAAATATTATTAGGGCAAGCAGGTATTGATCTATCAGCTGATGATTTGCGAGCAATCGAGAAAGATATGTTGATGATGATCGAACTTGTGCCAGCGATATTGATTGTTATTTCGATGTTATATAGCTTTATTACCCAATGGTTTACCCATAAAGTATTAAACCGATTAAATCAAACACAATTAGCTTTTCCAAAGTTTCGTTTATTTCAATTACCAAAAGCAGTTTTGTGGATCTATTTCTTTGTTGTTATTTTTTCAATGTTTAAATTTGATGGGTTTCCAATGCTTTCGCTTGTCTTATTTAATACCAGCTTAGTATTAGGTGTTCTTTTTTCACTCCAAGGTTTGTCTTTAATCATCTACTACTTTGGAAAAAAGAAGCAGCCTAAAGTTGTGCTAATTATGCTGATTATTTTTATTCTACTATTTTTACCGGTAGGGATGTATCTGACGAGAATCTTAGGTATAATTGATGTAGGGTTTAGGCTAAGGAAAATGATTAAGTAATTTAAATCATTCCAGCGATGTAGGAGCTGACAATAATGCGCAATTTCTTTAAAAAACATGATCCAAGTATGCATCTTGTGTTGATCTACCTAATTGCTTTTATATTATTAGGTTTCACTTGGTTTCTTCAGTGGATCCTTGGAATCGCGATGACAATTTTTTTGGGGCTATCTCTATACTATACAATTCGCGAAGAGCAAAAAGAAACTGTTGAGCAAGAAAAATATATTATGACATTATCACATCGGGTCAAAAAGGTTGGCGAAGAGGCGCTTTTAGAAATGCCTGTTGGTATTCTCCTCTATAACGAAGACTATGAAGTTGAATGGGTTAACCCGTACTTAAATCAATTTGCTAAAGAGGGTTCTTTTGTTGGCGATCGATTAGATGTTTTTTCAAAACAATTAATAACAGCGATAAAAGAAGATCAATCTAAAGTCGACTTCTACTTACAAGAACACCACTTTAATGTTTCAATAAAAAAAGATGAGCGCTTGTTATACTTCCTGGATCAGACGAAACAAGTTAAAATTCAGCATGATTATAACAATGTTCAACCTGTAATCGGGATTATTTTCTTGGATAATTATGATGAAATCACTCAAACGATGGATGACACAGCTAAAAGTCAAGCTAACTCAAATGTAACATCAATTTTAAATGAATGGTCGAGCAATTTTGGCATCTATTTAAAGCGCATCTCACAAGACCGTTTCATAGCTGTCTTTAATTGTCAAATTTTAACGGAGTTAGAAAAGTCGAAGTTTGAAATTCTTGATGAAGTGCGAGATTTAGTTGCTGATGATAAAAACATCCCACTAACAATCAGCTTTGGAATTGGTTATCAAGTTGATGACTTACCCGAACTAGGCAAATTAGCTCAATCGAGCTTAGACCTAGCTCTAGGTCGTGGTGGCGATCAGGTAGTCATTAAAGATGCTGAAGGTAAAGTTCGATTCTTCGGTGGAAAAACAAATCCGATGGAGAAGCGGACCCGGGTACGAGCTCGTGTTATCTCAAATGCGTTAAAACAATTGATGATTGAAAGTGAACAGATTTTTATTATGGGTCACCAATCACCAGATATGGA
>CAZONN010000200.1:0-3061 GCA_964581235.1 uncultured Amphibacillus sp. | reverse complement strand
ATGTGATCGCTAACTGTGCAACAGCTTCAGAACTGTATCCAGGAATGTTACAAACCCGGATCCCCTTATCTGTAGCTGCTTGAAGATCGATATTATTATAGCCAGTACCTGCTTCACAAATCAGTTTTACAGAGGGTGGGAATTGGTCGATTAACTCTTTAGAAAGGGGTATTTCCTTCGTTATAATCACATTTTGATTGGCCACATTTTTTAATATCTCATCATGCTGACTATCATCATACATTGTGAAAGTCCCAATGTTCTTTAATGATGAGAAATCAATTTCGTGGTCAAAATTTATACTTGCTGCATTTAAAAAAACAATCTTATTCATCTTTACCTCCAAATTATTCAAGTGTTTCACTATATAATTATATAGCTGAACTTAGTGCTTGACTATTTTTTTTGCGCTCGCTCTTTCGGGATAAAGCTCCATTATATCACCATCAATCCAAACTTCGATTAGATCACCAGGATTAAATTCATCCTTATTACCATATGTCAGCTCAATCAATCCAAGGCTTTCTCTTTCTCCCATGACATCTTCATTTTGCAATTTTGTAACTGATTCGTTTTTGATTTCATCGTATTCATCAAGGGTAAGGTTTCTTGCTAGTGTTATTCCGTGTTCATTTGCTTCTAACACAATACCCTCAAAATCAGCCTTCTCCTCATCATTAGTCAAAATGGGTTCAATTTTATCTACATGGTCATTGCTAGCAGAATTACACGCGGATAACAACCCAATCAATATGACCATGAATAAAACAGTAGACTTATTAATCAAGCTAATCCTTCCTTTCTGTGATAATCTGATCCAATTCTGATCTGCCTCTATAGTACAATCGCACACTTTTGTTTCAAATGTAACATAATAAGGATATGAACGATTATATCCGTGGAATAAAGAGCTAAATCCATTTGTCAGCTTTGTATGTGTCTTTATTTTACACTCTATTCAGTTTTATTTGCAAGCTGATGATTCTTCGCAACCGATAAATTCAAATAAATGGGGGAGATAAAATTGAAGATTTTAATTTTAGGTGCTGCAGGTCAAATAGCTCAGATGCTTAGACAGAGGATGTTAGATGAAACAGACCATTCATTAGTCCTTTATGCCAGACATGCTTATCAATGTTAGATGTTAATCGCGAAACCATTATCTCTGGTGAATTCTGAAGAGTCTGCGTTAATCTGCGGAACTGTTGAAAATTCAGATTTATCGTACACCATGCATTTGTAGCAATCTCACTTGTTGTATCGTCTCTTATGATCGATGTAATTACTTTGATATCTGTACAGGAGCGTACGAAGGAAATTGGTATTCTTCGAGCAATTGGTGCCTCAAAGTCCGACGTATCGAGTATGTTTAATGCAGAAACTGTCATTATAGGTTTTGCATCTGGTTTACTATGGGTTACCGTTACTTATTTCTTGTGTATCCCAATTAATATGATTCTCCATCAAGTAACTGGAATCGAAGGGCTTAATCTCTTTTTACCTACTAATAAAAAACATCAATTATGGCTGAGGCAAAGAACAGCAAAAAGACAAAGGAATTCAGTTGCTACTGGATTCCTCTGTCTTATCACTGAATTAAATTTAAAAACTGTTGGGTTCTATCCTTTTGTGGTTTTGTAAAAATATCATTAGGTTTACCCTGTTCAACAATGACACCTTGATCGATAAAAATAATTTCATTAGCCACTTCTTTAGCAAAACTCATCTCATGAGTAACCACAATCATTGTCATACCATCTTCTGCTAAGTCTTTCATAACTTTTAACACATCGTGGACAAGCTCTGGATCAAGAGCTGAAGTTGGTTCATCAAAAAGCATAACTTTAGGATCCATTGCTAGTGACCGAGCGATTGCGACCCGTTGTTCTTGTCCACCAGATAATTGTGCGGGATATGCATTTTTGTGAGAAAGTAGCCCAACTTTTTCTAAAAGTTGTTCACCAATTATTACTGCTTCAGCCTTTGGCATCCTTTTTACTGTTAATAATCCTTCGATAACATTTTCAATCGCTGTTAAGTGCGGGAAAAGAGCGTAACTTTGAAAGACCATTCCAGTTTGTCGTCGTAACTTCAGAACTTCGTTTTCTGAAACGCGTTTAGAGAAATCTACCTCTAATCCATCAATATTAACAACTCCATGATTAGCTATTTCTAATCCATTGATACAGCGTAATAAGGTTGATTTTCCAGAACCAGATGCTCCAATGATAACAATAACCTTTCCTGTCGCTATCTCTAAATCTACATCTTTAATCACTTCTAATTGATCAAATGATTTTTGTAATCCAGTGATCTTAATCATGTAATCCCCCCGGATCTTCCAATATGTCGCTCAAGCCTATCTTCAACTTTTCCTTGGATGATTGATAAAATAAAGCAAATAATCCAATAAATTAGAGCGGAAATGCAGTAAACAAACAGAAACTCATAGTTTGTAGCCGCAATTTCTTGTGCCCGCCGGAACATTTCAGTCACTAAAATGAGCGATGCAAGTGAAGTATCCTTTACTAATCCAATAAAAGAATTTGATAAAGGTGGTATAGATACTCTCGCGGCTTGTGGAAGTATAATTCTTCTAAGTGCCTGACTGCGCGTCATTCCAACAGAATAAGCAGCTTCCCACTGAACTTTTGAAATTGATAATATAGCAGCACGGATAATTTCAGACGTATAAGCACCTACATTTAACGAAAACCCAATTATTGCTGAAGGTAGGGGATCGATTGTTAGTCCGATTGTTGGTAATCCATAAAAGATAATAAAGAGCTGAACTAATAATGGCGTGCCTCGAAATAAGGAAACATAAAACCGAGCGATATATTGAAAAAGTTTATTTCCAAAAATTCTTGATATAGCGGTCAAAAAGGCAAAGATAAGTCCAATTGAGAATGTGATAATTGTTAGCGGAATTGTGTACTTAATCGCACCTTCGAGTAGTGGAATAAATGAATGTTGCATAATTCTCATTAGTTTTTCTACTCGTTCAGGATTTTGAAAAATTGAATTAAGAAACATCTTCGCCAAACCATTTTTCTGAGAT
>CAZONN010000199.1:0-3067 GCA_964581235.1 uncultured Amphibacillus sp. | reverse complement strand
GTGTCTAAACATAAAGCAGGGGATGTCACGCAATTAACGGTGAAAAAACAAATCGATGATGGCTATTTAGTAACTGACCATACGTCTGATTTTGTTTTAACTACCGATCAAATACTTGAGGAAAATGATCAAGTTGAAGTGTTTTTGTATCACGATAGTAAAAATAACTTGATTGCTTCAACAAACATTCCAACAGCTAATTTTTCAACATTTGATTGGGCAGAAGTTACGCGTATTTATCAAACATTTGGGGTGTTTGTTCGTGTTGCTACAGATGTCGAAGTTCTCGTCTCATCTGACGACCTTCCACTGCACCAATCAGCATGGCCGGATGTCGGAGATCAACTATATGTGACTTTTAAACATGATAAGAAGGAACGTTTACTTGCTCACCCAGTAAAAGAGGCTGATTTTGATGACAACTGGGACTCAGCACCAGAGTCACTATTTAATCAAGATATAAAAGGGCGTGTTTTCCGTTCAGGTAAAGAAGGTGCGGTGATCATTAGCGAAGATGGCTACCGAGGGTTTATTCATTATAGTGAACGTAAAGAAGAACCACGCGTTGGAGAATGGGTCGAAGGGCGTGTCATTGAAGTTAAGAAAGACGGCACAGTCAACGTCTCACTATTACCCAGAAAACAAGAAGCTCGATTAGATGATGCTGAAACGATTTTAGCGTACTTAAAAGAAAACAATGGAGAAATGCCACTTGATAATCAATCTCCACCAGAAGAAATCAAAGCTACTTTTGATCTCAGTAAGTCTGCATTTAAACGTGCAATTGGAAAGCTGTATAAAGAACGATTAATAAAGCAAGAGCAAGGGAAAACGATTTTACAAACGAAAGAGACTGATTAGTAGTCACT
Source organism: uncultured Amphibacillus sp. (assembly GCA_964581235.1). GTDB lineage: Bacteria > Bacillota > Bacilli > Bacillales > Amphibacillaceae > Amphibacillus. The sequence goes on along the minus strand of CAZONN010000199.1, from coordinate 2,198 downwards.
GAATAGGTAAAAAGTCATATTCTCAGTTTTTTTGATCTGTTCTTTCCTATATGTAAAGCGAAGAATCTATTTATTATTTGATTCAAAACATTTGAGCAGGGTCTAGTTAAGCGATATAATAGACTTGTTCGAGGTTTTTTAAGTCTTAGAATGATGCTTGCTACCAAATGAAGGGGGTGTCAATGGATGAGTGTTAAGACGATAGAGAAAGTAAAAGAAATAGAACGTCAAGCTGAAGCCCTTGAGCGTGATTATGATCGACAACTTCTTGAACTAAAAAAAGTAACAGAATCAAAAGCAGAACAAATGCAAGAGCTATTAGCTAGTGAGTTAGCAACCTTCAAGGAAAAAGAAACAGAAAAGTTCGAAAAGAAGTTGCAGATTTTGAAAGAAGCAAATCAACAAGAGTTAGAAGAACAATTGAAGCAATTAGAAAGTGTTTTTGATCACAAGAAAGAAGAATTGGTTAACGCGGTTGTTAAGGAGGTTATGAGAAAGTATGGCAATAGCTAAAATGAAGAAGTTGACACTCATATCTTTCCATGAACAGAAAGACCAGTTATTAAAATCAATTCAAGAATTACAAAACTTAGAAGTTGTTGATTTACATTCGACTGAATTAGGGGATTTAGAAATATCAACTAATGATGTCGAACAATTACAAACAACGATTAAGCAATGTGAAACACAAATTGATCAAATCGAATCTGCAATAAATTTTCTTCAGTCACACTTACCTGAAACGTCACTTTTAAAAAAGTTACGGACAGAAAAGCAAGCCTTCACACTTGAGAGCTTGTCAGCTGAAGTTGCGAAATTTTCTACAAAAGAGCTAGTTGATCATTTGTTAACTAAACAAATCGAGCTTGAGAAGATGGAAGAGCGACGTCAGAAACTTACTGAGGAAGAAGCATTCTTTAAAAATTGGAAGAAATTAAATTTCAGAAAAGAAGATGTGCAGAATGCGAAATTTATAACTGGAAGTGTCGGGACAGTTCCACAACATATTCAAAATCAGTATATCAATCAATTGAAAGAAACAAATATTTTGTTTATCGAAGAAATTTATCAAAATAAAGACGAACATGGTGTCTTTATTTCTTATGATTTAAAGAATGAGGAAGAAGTTCAATATATACTTAATGAATGTCATTTTGATGACTTGACGACGAATTTTGTCGAAAACCCATCAAATGCATTACAAAAAATCAAGCATGAATTAGCCGAACTCCAAACAACTCAAGAGCAAATGATCAGTAAGCTTGAAAAGATGAAAGCAGAAGAATGGCAGTTAATGCTTGCAGATGAATACAATAAAGCAGTACTTGAGCGTGAAAAAAGTAAATTGTTAGTTATTGATGAAAAGCATTTATTTGTAATGGAAGGTTGGCTGGAAGAAGCTGAAGTCCAGTCAGTGAAGCAAGTTTTACAAGAAAGTTTAAACCCATATGATTATTCAGTATTAGTCGAAGAAATCAGAGAAGAAGATTATGATCGAGTACCTACTATATTAAAGAATAATAACTTGATTGCTCCATTTGAAAATGTGACTGAAATGTACAATCTTCCGAAATATAATGAGATTGATCCAACCCCACTTCTTGCACCTTTCTATTTCGTTTTTTTCGGAATGATGGTTGCAGACTTAGGTTATGGATTACTGTTATGGCTAGCAACATTTACCGCTTTGAAATTTTTGAAATTTGATCCACCAATGAAAAAGAATTTAAAGTTCTTCCACACATTGTCGTATCCAACGATGGTTTGGGGATTAATCTACGGTTCGTTTTTCGGATTTGAATTGCCGTTCTTGTTGTTATCAACAACAAATGATGTCATTACGATCTTAATTATTTCTGTTGTCTTCGGATTAATTCAAATATTTGTTGCGTTAGGGATCAATACGTATTTGAAAATTAGAGAAGGTGAAATATCTGCTTCAATTGCAGATGGAATCGGCTGGATCGCCATTCTAACCGGTTTAATCACATTACTATTAGGTTCAATGATCTTTAATCAAGCGTTAATGACTCAAATAGGTGCAGGGATCGCCATCTTAGGTGTGTTAGGTATTTTAGGTGCATCAATGGCAGGTTCTAAAAATAAAGGACTTGGTTTAGGTTTAGGTGTCTATAATCTATACGGAATCACATCTTATATTGGTGATATAGTTAGTTATTCTCGTTTAATGGCACTTG
>CAZONN010000198.1:0-3073 GCA_964581235.1 uncultured Amphibacillus sp. | reverse complement strand
CACTGGTACATCAGTAATTAAAGGTGCATGCGACAAAAGCACAGTCGGCTTCGATAAATCGACCGCTTCAAATGCTGTAATCAAGTCAGCGTGGCCAGTTGTATGATTAGCAATCCCAACTAAATTGAATTCAATCCCATCAATTTCTAACACTTCACTTTGATTATTTAATTCAATCACATCATAATCTAATAAAACCTCTCTTAACTCAGAAAAAATTGAACTCTCCTGTTCATGATTCCCCGAAACAAAATAAATTAAACGCCCAATTATTGTCAATTGTTCTAATAACTGAATTGTGTGTGTTAAGTCCGTTGTTTTACGATCAATTAAATCACCCGTTAAGACGATTAAATCTGGATTCAGTTCAGTAATCCGAGCATATTTCCCTTCGAGATTACGATTATGTACATCACTAATTTGTAAGATTTTAAGTTTTTCTTCACTAGTAAACTTAGTATTCTTTAGCTGAACATGATTCACTTTCACTGCAGTCGTATCGCTAACAATTTTCACAATCAATAAAAGCATGATGGTCGCAATTAAAATCATTCTTTTCATTGCAAGTACGCCTCTTTCTAGTTAGTTGTCTAAATTTTAGCATCAAACAGGACATTCGTCTATTCAACTTACTTAATTTACCTTATCAAATAAAATAAAAACCGATTTCAATTAAGAAATCGGTTAGTTTCACTCGTCCTGGAACAAGTGAATAAGAATTTGAGGCGCAACACTGTCTCCACATAGACATTTGGTGTGTCACGACTTATACAAATTAGCTCATCGCTCTAGTACTATAACACGTTTGCTATTTTGAGACAACCATTTTTTCAAAAAAGAAATTATTTATCATTCAAAATACCACGAACACCTGCGAAGGCACCAAATAATAAGCCTGTGATCGGGAAAATGATCCAATTGATCTGCCATAAGTCAAAAATCAAACCCGTGATTAAGAAGACAACAACAGCCAGTGGCCAAACAACGGAAGCGACTGCACCAATGACTTTATCTTCCTCTTCTTCCTTCTTATCATTGTAGTCTTCTCCCTGCAACAATTTTTGATAAGCCGTATCCTGATACCCAAGCTCATCCGTCAACTCATCAATATTACCAAACTCACTAATGACTGTTCCAACTGCCTCATTCTCAGTCTTTCCATCCGCAATCAGCTCATGATATTTCTCTTCCATATTCATTTCAAGTTCTTGTTTAATCCGTTCAACTTCTGGTGTTTTAGGTAACCTGGCAAACATCGTTTCTAAATACGACATAATCGTGTCCATCTTATTTTCCACCTTTCGTTAAAAATTCACTAACGACTTCCTGAGTAATGACCCATTCGTCGGCTTTCTCCCCTAAATAGGCGCGACCTGCTTCAGTTATATTGTAATAGGTTCGTTTTCTCCCTTGTTTCTTCACTTGTTGAAAGGATTCAATATAACCATTTTTCTCAAGCCGAGCAAAAGCAGAGTAAAGGGTCGTTTCCTTCATCACATAATTTTCCTTTGATCGTTGTTTCACTATTTTTGAAATTTCATAACCATAAGAAGGCCCCTCCATTAACACGCTTAAAATGATTGGATCATTGTAACCTCTCATGATATCACTTGATAGCAAATAGCCACCTCCTATACTCCACCTGTCGTAGTAGTTTTATTATACAATGAATACTACGACAGGTAAAGTATTAAATTCAAATTTTAGTGATTTTTTCTTTTCATATTTGCTCAAATAAGCTAACATAATGACAACATGTCGAGTTTTGGAGGGGTTATCATGGACGGGATAAAACGATTGGACAACTTGAAGCTTTAATTCCAGTCCAACAAACTTACATTACACCGGCAGATCATTTTTAAGCAAAAACGAGCGGAAACTGTAAAATTACAGCAGCCGCTCGTTTATTAATTAGTATGAAGTTAAATCAGAAAGTAAATATTTTTTAATCAATTTTTCGGTTTCTTCAAGTGAATCAACATGTGTCCGTTCAAATGCGTGTGACGAATCAATTCCCGGTCCAATTAAACCATGAATGATATCATGACCTGAACCAATGGCTGCCGATGCATCAGAACCGTAATACGGATAAATATCAAGTTTATATTTAATGCCGTTCTCCTCAGCAAGCGCCACTAAATTTTTGCGTAAACCATAATGGTAAGGCCCACTCGCATCCTTCACACAAATCGAAACCGTATACTCATCGGTTGATTGACCGTCACCCATTGCACCCATGTCAACCGCTAAATATTCAACTGTTTCTGGCGTAATGTTCGAGTTACCACCATAGCCAATTTCCTCATTATTTGAAATTAAAAAGTGCGTTGTATAAGGTAAGCTCACATTCTCTTCAACCATTTGACGGACGACCTCCATCAAAATTGCCACACTCGCTTTGTCATCTAAATGACGGGATTTAATAAATCCATTTTCCGTCTCCTCGACCCGTGGATCGAACGAAACAAAATCACCAACTTCAATTCCAAGCGCTCTCGTCTCGTCAGCATTTGTTACTTTCGCATCAATACGTACTTCCATATTATCTTGATTACGCTCAGCTGTACCCGCATCTTTATAAACGTGGACAGATGTTTGACGCATTAAAATCGTACCGGTATGAATCTCCCCAGCGGCCGTCTCAATCTGACAGTACTCACCTTCAATTGAGTTATAACGAAAACCACCGATTAAATCCAACTTCAACCGCCCGTTCGGCTTAATTTCCTTCACCATCGCACCAAGTGTATCAACGTGCGCCGTCAACATCCGGTGCTCGTCATGATTCTCACCCGGTAATGTCGCGATCAAGCCACCTTTACGATTACGCTTCGTTTCAACACCTAAGTCTTGAAAATATTTTTCAACAAACTGAATCACCTTACCCGTATTTCCCGAGGGGCTCGGAATTCCAACTAATTGTTTAATTAAATCTACTTTTCGATTTCTCATTTGACTCCCTCTTTTCTAATTACTATTCTATCGTGAATCATTTCTCTGAACAAGTAAGGAGAATTTTTCATGAAAAATCATTAATACTGTCCGATGTAAAGTAATGCATTAGCAATTAATA
>CAZONN010000197.1:0-3086 GCA_964581235.1 uncultured Amphibacillus sp. | reverse complement strand
TTGATCATAGCAGTAATAAATCAACTATCTGTTACAAGTTGCGCACCAAATTAAGCATTCACCTTCACTGCTTTCTAAACAAAAAAACCAACTAATAAAGCTAAATACAATAATATAGATCGGTAAAAAAACAATGGCAAATGTAAAGTTTCTCTCTATTACACCTTCATCGACAAGATATCGTGAAAAATAACTCAAACAAAAAGTAGCAACTCCAAATACCAACATGAATTTCCAAAATCTCTTTTTCATTCAAAGGTCGTCCTTTCATTTAAAATAAGGCTGAACTCAAAAGTGTTACAATCTACACATCTTTTTTTGCAAATATCTTTTCTTCCATCCCACGAAATAATAAAAAAAATACTATACAAATTTGTATAATTGCAGCTGGAATATCTAAAGGCTGCTCAAATGCACTTGGGTGAAATCCATCATACATAAAACTAAATATAAAGATCACACTGACAAACTCATAAATATCATTCTTATAAAATCGATTTAATTTCATATCTCTATTAAATGTTTCTTTAAAACCATCACACCTTAAGCCTTTCATGAAGCTCATTATCACTAATACCACTCCAGTTGGAAAAGAAATCAAATGAGTGATAATGACTAATATGGATGTTGTTAATAATGTTTTCATTTCTCCACCTGCTCACCTTTTTAATTGATACTGCAATGCAATATCCCGAATTCTCAATTCAATTTGATTCCGATGTGAAAAGTAATTATCCAAACCTAAGACAAAATGTTGAATCGGCTTAATGGTTACTTTTTCACCCATTAAATAATTCGAAAATTTTTCTATATGTTGTGCTGCTGATGTGCCTTTTATTACGGCGATATCCTGTTCTAGAATTTCTTTGATTAATTGCTTGATCTGAGGATCATTAATTGATAAAGCATACAAACCGATACTTTTTTTCAATCCCATTTTCCTAGCTTCATGAGTTGTTGTTGAGAACGTTGCCGTATAAGTCGTTGATAAAATAAGTTCACAATAGAATTTTAATCGATCTATTTTCATTGGTTGTTTTTGCTCATATATACGTGCATATATTTCATTTTCAAAAATTTGAACATCTTTATAATCATCAAGCCTGCTAGAAACTCCCACCGTTTTATCAAGATAGTCAGCATAGTTCTGTGCAGTAAATGTCTTTAAGTTTGGTAGTGTATAAAGGTAGCGTTCAATATTGCCGTGTTTTAATAGATAACCAGTTCCATAGATCTGTCGATGATCCGTTGTATAAGCTAAAATAATTTCAGCTAGGCCACTAATTAATAATGTCGGAATAATAAACAGATTGAATTGCAAACTAAAAACAAACATGATGACCAAGTAAACAATAGCAGTAGATATTAGACGCTGATTAAAAATCAGTTTCAATTTTTCCTTTAGTTCACTTTCGGTTGCGCCGTTCTTTAAATCTTGAGCTAAATTAATGATCATTGATCCTTGGAGATAAATTTGAGAACTGATTAATTTCATTGGCACAAAACGCCAACTACCATCAAAGGCAAACGGAAAAATAATGATATACTCTAACTCTACCAGTCTAGTTATTTTCATTATGATCAGCTCAACAACAGCGGTTAATATGTAAATAAAATAAACAATAAGCAAAGCAACGATTAAATAAATCATGATATAGATTGGATCAGATCCATAACCAAGTGGATCAATGATTAGGAAGTAAAAATATATTGGTGTTATTGTGATTAAATGCAATAATACAATCATGTTTTTTGAATAGAAAAAATCCTTCATAGTAACTTATTTACCTCCTATGTATCCAATCTCTTGATGAACATAATGATTCAAAAACAAGTCCTACGATAAATCCTGCTAAATGCATGAGTGTAGAAATATGTGGAATCACAATCGTTAAGACTAAAAAAAGTAAGCTAACTTCGATCGCAGCTGCTTTATTGCGTTTGTCACCACTTAGATACAAATGAATCATCTGTGAACCTAAAAGAGCTGCAATTGCCCCGCTACTTCCTAGGTACACGATCTCTTCCTTTGCAAATACAAGAAGTGCCAGAGAAACAAAAATCATCCCACTTAAGTAGATCAGAAAATTTTTCTTAGTAGAATTATATTTTTGCAATTCATGACTTAAATACAGTAGGACGATCACATTGACTAATAAATGATAGACACTATCATGGAGCCACTGTGTCGTGATTGACTTCCACAGACTGCTAACACTGATTTCTTGTCCGCCAATAAAACCAGCGATTGACTGTAGATCATAATCGAACCAATCTGTTTCGGAAACAACAAAAGCGAGCAACATAATAATCACAAAGATGACCGACCAATCGATTCTCCTTTTCACTAGACAACCTTCTCTCTAATTGCCAAAAACACTTGATAAATAACTTAAAAAACTGACGACATTTAAGATAAATGCAACTGTAAACGTAAGAAAATAAACAAAACTTTTTTTATTTAGATAGAGTAGTATAAAATCCGTTAATTGATAAGCAACCAATATCACAATATTAATAAAAAATAATGACTGCATAGAGAAAACTACACTAAAGGTGAAAAAAGTCGGACAGTACATCAAAAATCCCCACAGAAAAATTTTCGGTTTAATGATTTTGTTGCGTAAATTTAATGTCATGATAATTGTCTTTTCAATATTTTCTTGAATCCAAATCGAATTCACAAAAATGATGATGTTCAGATAGATGATTGCGATTGCACCTACAAAGTAAATCGATTGACGATTAAAAGAGAAAAAGATCAAAGCTAAACTTAACCCAATATTAAATAAAGTTTCTTGCTTCGAATACCGTGAAACAACTTTACTCGACATTTTTCTCTAGTTTCCGATCAACTATTTTTACCTTGTTACTGAATCGTCCTCTAATATCTAATTCATTGCTTGAACAGAGAATTAGACACCCTTTATTCGCCATACTTTCAAGATAAGCAATTGCTTCTGGTATGTGTTCTTCATCTAAATTAGAAATATATTCATCCAGCAAAAGTACGTCAGGCTTTAAATAGGATAGAAGCTGAAAGACAACCATTTTTTGTTCGCCGGTCGAATACTCATATAGTGGCT
>CAZONN010000196.1:0-3093 GCA_964581235.1 uncultured Amphibacillus sp. | reverse complement strand
AGCTTGGTGTCATGAACACTTTACTTTTAATTATGGGTTTCTTTTGATACGATGGTTAGCATAATAAATAACTCAATTAAAGAAGGTTGCGGCAATGTTAACGACTGAAGTTGATCGCTATATTCAAAGAAATAAACTAATCATACCTAATTCTAAAATAATGGTCGGTGTTTCAGGTGGACCTGATTCAATGGCATTACTTCATTACCTACTAGCAAAACGCGAACAATTTAAATTAGATTTAATCGCTGTTACGATTGAGCATGGATTAAGAGGAGAAGAGTCGATTGGTGACCTTAACTATGTTCAGGATTTTTGTGAACAAAATAATCTCCAGTTCGAGGGCCGTCGGATTGATGTCAAATCATATCAAGAAATGCATAAATTAGGTACTCAAGAAGCATCGCGGATTCTCCGTTATCAAGCTTTAGACAAATTGATGAAAAAACATCAAGCTAATTACTTGGCGTTAGGTCATCATGCTGATGATCAAGTTGAGACTGTTTTTATGCGATTAACGAGAGGAACTCAACTTGATTCATTACAAGGAATTAAAAATAAACGACCATTTTCAATCGGTAAACTGATTCGACCATTTTTATCGGTCACAAAAGAAGCCATTGAAGACTACTGTTGCCAACACGGCATAATCCCGAGACGCGATCAATCAAATGAACAAGATGTTTATACGCGAAATTACTTTAGGTTGCATGTATTACCACTGTTAGAAGCAAAGAACCCAAATCTTTCTGATACAATTATGCATATGACGGAAAATATAGCGGATGATAGTCAATATTTAATGGATCAAGCAAAGAATTTAAGTAAAGAGCTACTAAATTATTCAGATCATCCGAAAAAAGTAACTGTTCGAATTAATGATCTAAAAATGCACCCTCTTGCTTTACAAAGAAGATTGTTTCATCTAATATTAGAATATCTATATGAAGACTTGCCAGATCAGTTAAATTATAGACATGAAACTCAATTTTTCGACTTAGTTAATAGTGATCGTGCTAATGCATCAATTGATTTTCCGGCGCGATTAAAAATGGTTAAATCTTATCAGTTATTAGCCTTTTACTTTGTAGAAGAAGAGCAATTATCCTACGAGGTTACTGTTGCGATTCCCGGACGAACTGTTTTACCGAATAATGGTGAAATAATAACTGAAGTTGTTGAACAAATTGAACCAATCACAGTTAGTGATTCTGTTTTCTACTTACCTGTTAAAAATAATCATTTCCCGGTTTTGAGGATTCGATCAAGAGTACCAGGCGATCGAATTTATTTAGCTCATGTCAAAGGCAGAAAAAAAGTTAATCGAATTTTTATCGACAAAAAAATTCCGTTAGCTAAGCGGGATCAATGGCCGATCTTAGTGCAAGAGGAAAATGATGTTCTATGGGTAATAGGTTTAGAGAAAAGTGATCAACACTATCAAGAACAAAAGCTACAATATATTAAAATAACACATCAATTAGGTTGAAGTTTTAGGAGGGTTTAAATGCACAGTGATATTGAAAGGATACTCGTATCTGAAGAAGAAATTCAAGAAAAATGTCGCGAACTAGGTAAGCAACTATCAGAAGAATATGAGGGGCGCTTTCCATTAGCTATTGGTGTTCTAAAAGGTGCTTTGCCTTTTATGTCAGATATTCTCCGTCACATGAATACATATCTTGAAATGGATTTTATGGATGTTTCAAGTTATGGTGGGGGGACAAGCTCATCTGGAGAAGTAAAGATTGAAAAGGATTTAAATACAAAGGTAGAAGGCCGGGACTTATTAATTATTGAAGACATTATTGACTCTGGACTGACACTAAGCTATTTGGTCGATTTGTTTAAGTATCGAAAAGCACGATCAATTAAGATTGTGACATTGCTCGATAAGCCGGGTGGACGAACGGTAGACATTAAAGCTGACGTGATCGGTTTTAAAGTACCAAATGAATTCGTTGTTGGGTATGGTTTAGATTATCAAGAGAAATATCGTAACCTTCCATACATAGGAGTATTGAAACCACATATTTATGGTGGGGAATAAAGAAGTTAATCAATATTTATAAAAGATAAAATCAATAAAATAGAATAAAGACATTATATTATAGAAATAATAAGGGCAAAATATTTGTCAAAATTGTTTTTTCTATGGTACGATGTACTGTAGTTTTTCTCGTTTTGAGAGGAGGAAAGTAATGAAGCGTTTATCGCGAAATTTAATCTTTTATTTTGTCATTTTCCTTGTCATTATGTTTGCGATGCAGTTAATAACAGGGCAAGTCAATAAAACAAAAGAATTTAAATTTAATGAATTTATCGAAGTATTGGGTAATGAAGAAATTGAAAGTATGAAGATGCGTCCGGCTAATGGTGTCATGCGCGTAACAGGTGTCCTTAATGATGAAGACAAAACTGAATTCATCACAAATATTCCTGATAACCCGAATATTGTTGCAAGCATAACTGTTCAGGGTTCTAGCCAAAAAGTCCTCGAGATTTTGGAGGAAAAGCAACCAAGTCCTTGGTTGAGCTTCTTATTCACACTGGCACCATTTATCATTGTGATTGTGTTTTTTGTCTTCTTAATGAATCAATCACAAGGTGGCGGTAACAAAGTAATGAACTTTGGTAAAAGTAAAGCTAAGATGTATCAAGAAGATAAGAAAAAGGTTAGCTTTGATGATGTTGCTGGTGCTGATGAAGAGAAGCAAGAGTTGATCGAGGTAGTTGACTTTTTGAAGGATCCACGTAAATATAATGCCATTGGAGCGAAGATTCCTAAAGGGATGTTGCTAGTTGGACCACCTGGAACAGGTAAAACTTTATTAGCTCGTGCAGTTGCTGGAGAAGCTGGAGTACCATTCTTCTCAATTAGCGGTTCTGATTTTGTTGAGATGTTTGTAGGCGTTGGTGCTTCTCGTGTACGTGATCTATTTGATAATGCAAAAAAGAATGCACCATGTATTATCTTTATTGATGAGATTGATGCAGTTGGTCGCCAACGTGGCGCAGGCGTTGGTGGTGGCCATGATGAGCGAGAGCAGACATTAAACCAATTACTTGTTGAAATGGATGGTTTCGGAGATA
>CAZONN010000195.1:0-3104 GCA_964581235.1 uncultured Amphibacillus sp. | reverse complement strand
TTGTCAAAAAATCGCCCATGACGGTTTGTGTATTAAGCCAAGAAAAGGCGAGGTGCTTCTTTTTGATCAAACACTGCAATTGACTAAGCATGAATTTGCTTTATTGTATCATTTCATGGAAAACCCTAATGTCGTGATTTCGAGAGATCATTTAATGGAGCAGCTCTACCCGTATGCAGATAAATTGGTATCTGAACGAACAATAGATGCTCATATTAAAAAGTTACGTAAGAAAATTGAACTAGATTCAAGTTCTCCAAAACGAATTGTTACGGTTCGAGGGATGGGTTATAAGTTTGTTGCATAATTTAATGAATTTTTTTTCATAAAAAAAGCGTTGGCAAGTTGTAAAAACTCACCAACGCTTTATTCAATTGCTTAAAAATCATAGTCGTCATCATCCATTGCTTCAGATTCACCCATAAGATAACTATTGCCAACTTGTGAAAAGAAGTCATGATTAGATGACTCTGTTGAAATCCCATTCATAACGATAGGGTTAACATGTTCTGGCATTCCATCTTCATAAAAGGCATCAAAACCTAAGTTTTGTAATGCTTTATTGGCATTGTATTTAACGAATGTTTTAACATCATTCGTCCAGCCTACTTGTGAGTAAACTTCCTCAGTAAATTTATCCTCATTTTCCATCAAGTCAAAGAGTAATTCATACATCCAATCTTTTAAATCATTCGCTTCATCTTCAGGTAATTCATTAAAACCAAGTTGAAATTTATAACCCAAATAGGTCCCGTGTACAGACTCGTCTCGAATGATTAATTTGATGATTTCAGCTACGTTTTCTAATTTATTATTGCCCAGGTACCAGAGAGGTGCATAAAAGCCACTATAAAATAAAAATGATTCTAAAAAGACGCTGGCAATTTTCTTCTGTAAAGCTGTTCCATTTTGATAGATCTCATTAATACGTTTTGCTTTGTACTGAATCGTTTCATTATTGTTTCCCCATTCAAAAATGTTATCGATTTCGTTCGTTGTATTTAATGAAATAAAAATGGTTGAATATGATTTTGCATGAACGGATTCCATAAATAAAATATTGTTTAAAACAGCTTCTTCATGTTGTGTTCTGACGTCATCACGCATTACATTCGCGCCTTCTTCTGATTGAAGCGTATCTAATAATGTTAGACCGACAAAAGCTTTATTCACGACATCTCGTTCTACAGGAGATAATGTGCGCCAATCGTTACGGTCATTACTTACCGGGATACGTGTATCTAACCAAAATTGACTCGTTAACTTTTCCCAAGTTGCTTTATCAATACCATCTTCAATCTGATTCCAGTCGATTGATTTAAAGTAATTCACAGAACCAACTGTTTCTTCATCGTTTATAATTTGATTAAAATAGCGTTTCTTCAAGAATAATCCCTTCCTATCTATAACATTTTAAATAATACAACTCTCACATTGGTTAACACCAATTTCTTTCGAATCATCACCTGTATGTGTTCGAATATAGTAAATTGATTTAATTCCTTTAGTCCATGCATAATTACGTAATCGATTTAAATCACGTGTTGTCATATTTTTTGACTTACCATTTTTCCACTCATATAAACCTTCTGGAATAACTGAACGCATAAACAGTGTTAAGCTCATCCCTTGATCGATATGTTGTTGAGCAGTTGCATAGGTATTAATGACATCACGCATGTCCGTATCATAAGCCGATTTATAATACTCGATCGTCGTGTTGTCTAGTCGTGGAGCAGGGTAGTAGATCGAACCAATGTTTTCTTCCTGTCTATTTTCGATTAAATTAACAATTGGATGAAGAGAGCTCGATGCCTCATTGATATATGAAATGCTTCCTGTCGGTGCAACTGCCATTAAATAGGCATTATAAAGGCCTGATTCGATAATCTGTTGATTTAATTCTTTCCAGTCCTCAATTGTCGGTACAGGTATGTCCTTAAAAATCTCTTGGACTTTTTCTGATTGAATTGTAAATTCAGGTTGGTTAATATATTTGTCTGTTAAATAAGACCCATCAGCATAAGCTGATTTTTCAAACTGATAAAAACTTTCTTGTTTCTCTTGAGCGATTTTATTGCTTGCTTTTAAAGCGTAGAATCTAACTGTTCTAAAATAGGCATCAGTAAATTCTAAAGCTTCCGCTGAACCATAATGAATTTGGTTTGTTGCAAGAGCAGTGTGTAATCCCATTGCACCAAGACCAATTGAATGGTAAGCATTGTTTCCTTTTTCAACAGTTGGTACAGCTTTAATATTTGTCATTATGGAAACAGAAGTTAAGGCACGGACAGCAGTTTCAATCGATAGTTCAAAATCATCTGATTGAATCATTTCAGTTATATTTGTTGACGCTAGGTTACAGCTAATATCATGGCCAACTTTTTCATATGAAATATCTTCATTTAATTCAGAAGGGGATTGCACTTGAAGTATTTCACTGCATAAATTACTCATAATTATTTGACCGTGTATCGGATTTTCTTTGTTAACAGTGTCGACATTAATAATATATGGGTAACCAGATTCTTGTTGTAATTTTGAGATTTCTTGTTCGAGTTCACGAGCGTTAATTTTATATTTTTTAATCTGATCATTTTGAACAAGCTCATCATACTTTTCGGTAATATTAATATAGGCGAAAGGCTCACCATAAAGCTTTTCAACATCATGAGGACTGAATAGATACATCGGCGCATTTGTTTTTAGTAATTCATAATATTTATCTGGCACAACTAATCCTAAAGAAAGTGTCTTCACGCGAACCTTCTCATCGGCATTTTCTTTCTTAGTTGACAAAAACTCATAAATATCTGGATGGAAAACACTTAAGTAGACGGCACCAGCACCGTTTCGCTGCCCAAGTTGATTCGCGTAACTAAAACTATCTTCAAAAATCTTCATGACGGGAACAACACCAGAGCCAGCGTTGGCAATTTTTTTGATTGGCGCACCAGCTTCTCTTAAGTTACTTAAATTGATCCCAACACCGCCACCACGCTTGGATAATTGAAGGGCGGAGTTGATCGAACGTCCGATTGATTCCATATTATCTTGTATATCAAGTAAGAAGCAGCTAACGAGTTCACCCCTAGCAGTTTTAC
>CAZONN010000194.1:1105-3107 GCA_964581235.1 uncultured Amphibacillus sp. | reverse complement strand
AATCTTGAAGCTTAGTATGTTTTCTTATTACACATGAATAAGCCTGAAAAATAGAAAAAATGAAATAATAGGAATCATACTTGATCAATGCAAGTCTTAAAGTTAACTTGTAACATCAATATTAATATCCTATTGTTTATTTTCAATATAAGAAACCTTTACTACCTTCTTTTTTTCATTAAATTCTACTTTTTGCGCTTGCAAACTTTTATTGTTAATGATAGCTAGATGCTCAAATGCTTCCTCCCAAGACTCATAGTTTTTTTCAAAATCATAGGTTCTTTTATTAGCCAATTTGTCAGATCTCCAGGTTAAAATGCGTTGAATAGTAGCATATAACTCTATATTATCAATAACTACAATTAACAACTTCTTTCTAACTCTAGTTAATGCTTCAAAAATCTGACTATCCTCATGATAAGGATAGTACTCACTGTAAGTCGATACAAGCCTTTTGTTTTCATCATATTTAAAATGTTTGTCTAGTGGTACTAACACATTATCATATTCTTTACCTATAACAGAATGGGTCGATTCAGAACACTCATAGTTATTTTTTCTTTTTAAAATTCTGGTAGATTTTGTTATATATTCTGTTAATTCTATTGATGTATAGTTTTCGTTATCACACCTCTCTCTAATATACATCCTTGCTTCATCAATACTACAAAAATATGTAACATTAATATTTTTATATTCATAGGGGTCAACATTTCTTGCCTTAAGATTCAATAGTTTTTGGATAAAACTAGACATTTCTACATCTGTTCGAACTTTATTCTTCAGATTTAAAATTTTTATTTGTTCCTTATTTCCACAAAGTTTCTCTTGAATATTCGCTTTTTTCTCACTGGGATGCAGAGTTTGTTGATGGTCTGTAGAGAATACCACCAGTTTTTCTGACAAAGATAGAAGTAAATCATATTGTTTTACACTTAATCTTTGTGCTTCGTCAACCAAAATTACATCATAACTTTCTAAATAGCTCATCCCAGTGTCTGTAATTTGGTAGTTGGAAGAGAGACTTCTTATTTCAATCACTTTTATATCTAAATATTTTGAGATTAGGTCGTGATTTTCAAGCTGTGCACAAAAAATAACAACTACTTTTTTCCCTTCATCTTTATACTCATATGCTAAGTCAAATAACAACATAGACTTTCCCGTTCCAGGACCACCAATTAATCCAAACTTATTTTTTTCGCTTTTTGAAATGTCCTTTTTCCGTGTTATTTGTTCATCAGAAAGGAAGTATTTATGGTTTTTAAACCTCACTGGTTCAGTATAAGGAGAAATGATCAAATCCGATAATTCTAATTGAAGCAACATATTCTTGTCAATATAGTCATTACTTATGAGATTTGATAACTCTTGTAAAGTGATAATTATTAATTCATCATCTTCATTTAACAAATATATTTTATTTGACTGATATACATATGTACATGCGCTTACTTTTCTATTGAGCACATTTAGCAAAAATTTGTGTTGCTTAAGTTGATACAAAACTTTTTCAAGACCTTCATCAGGTAAAATGTATTTCAATTCGATATTTAATACATGATCATCACTAAACCTTAGCACATCAAATTGTTGGCTAATCCCAATACCAACTTCACAATTTATAAAAAATCCTCTTTTCTGATTTCCATTCAGATATGGTAGTAAATTCTGACTTAGATTTGCTAGACCAATAACTTCTTCTTCAGAAAATTGATTTTTGGAATTAAATTTTATACTATTATCAACAAGTTTTAGATATGCTTTCCTCAGCTGTTCAGACTCTGAGCTAATAATTTGATGAAAAGAGTCCAAATCAATCGATTTTCCCATTAAAATATCCCCAATCTAATAAAGTTTAATATAAAAATATTTTACATGGTAATCACTACTGTGATACACACTTCAATAAGTCAAAATAAATAACTCCCAGTCACGCAATCGAATTGACTGGCTAAATCAAATAGAATTAAACAGAAACCAATTCAGCGAGCTTAATGGC
>CAZONN010000194.1:660-1092 GCA_964581235.1 uncultured Amphibacillus sp. | reverse complement strand
TCCCATTGAGTCTTCAGCCGTAGAGAGTCCACTTCTAGAACCAAGTAGTGGGCTAACCTCACGAAGTTCTTCATGAGATGTATCATGTACAATAGGAACGAGTAAGTCTCGTGCAAGAAGTGCTGAAAGTTCTTTATCTGCAATCCCTTCTCCTTTAAGACGACTCAGCAATGCAGGAGTAACTAAAACTATCCCAACACGTGAGTTCACAAGACCCTTATCAATTTCTCGAAGTAACGATGTACCAAGAACCACGTCTTTTTCACTAAACCATACAGAAACACCTTTTGATTCAAGGAGGTCATGTAACTCTTTGGCTGCATTTTTCCTATCATCCCATGCATGACAGAGAAAAACGTCTCTTCGATCAGGTATTGACGGTCGATTCTCGATACTTTGACGGGTAGATCTGAGTGCTCGTACTTCTGCAGG
>CAZONN010000194.1:0-650 GCA_964581235.1 uncultured Amphibacillus sp. | reverse complement strand
AATAATTAGATGATCCAAAGTAATTCCTACTACTCCTTCTAAAGTTACTATAACCGTTATAGCTGCCTCTACATGCTGGACAAGCAGCTGCTGTGCTAGCTGTACGATGCCCTCGTACTGGTGCAGTACAATTTGCCATAATTGACTCCTCCTTATATAAAATAAATTATGGTAAAAATTACATTGTTTTATTATCCTTTTTTATACAAAGTTATTTCAATCCATGGATTGATTGAACCTAATTATTTAACAGATCCAGCTCTTTGCTTGCCTGACAAGTAAAGTTGCACCAATGCATTCATAACTGGATCACTTTCTTGTCATAGATGATTCAATAATAAGAAATGACTGTTTCAACAGGATCATTGTCATCATATACTTTAATTCTCATTACACATTAATTGAAAAACACCCCCATTTAATTTTATCAAATTCATAAATGATCCTTGCAGTAACAATACTTTGTAATTGGTTATTTAGATTCATCATAACAGAGTAACATTGCGAATGTTGTCGAACGTTGTCGGTAATGCAAAATATAAGTACAATTTGAGAAAATAATATCATTAGAGTAACTTTAACTTCGAAATTGATCTTATTCCAAGGGCTTAGGTATTTGTAAGTGCAAAAAAACACCCGATATTTGTGTC
>CAZONN010000193.1:0-3120 GCA_964581235.1 uncultured Amphibacillus sp. | reverse complement strand
AATCGTCTGCCTTTTAATCAATTTTTTATGCAAAATTTGAACCAATCAAATAGCATGGCTTCGCAATCAACCATGTCGATTCGGGAAATTTTACATGGCAGGCCATCGATTTTAGCACAGACTTCTGCAATTGCAACGCCGATTGAAGCAAGTCTATCGACCGATTTAAATACGATTATTAAAGATGCATCAAAAACATATCAGATCGATGAAAAATTGATCCGTTCTGTTATTCAAGCAGAGTCGAACTTTAATCAACATGCCGTTAGTCGTTCTGGCGCTCAAGGCTATATGCAACTGATGCCAGGCACAGCTAGAGGACTTGGCGTGACAAATTCGTTTGATGCAAGGCAAAATATTTTTGGTGGAACGAAATATTTACGTCAAATGTTAGATCGTTATGATGGCAATACGACGTTAGCTTTAGCCGCTTATAACGCAGGACCTGGTAATGTGGATAAATACAATGGTATTCCACCATTTAATGAGACACAAAATTATGTCAAAAAAGTGATGGGACAATATCGAGCTTAAATATTTAGGCTTGCATGTGCTCCATTTAGAGTAGATAGGAACTGATCCTATTTAAGCTAGATGGAGCACTTTTATTCTGTAAATAATGACAATTTGAAAAGGAGCGATGAAAGATGAACGTTTTTTATAATGAACTACTACATTTTTTACAACTTGAAAACAAAGAAAAATCCCTCTCGTACTGTATGAATTTACTAAGCGAGAAAAAAATCACTGTTGTTGAATTGTATGAACAAATTTTGCGTCCTGCACTCAATAATATCATTGCGGAATATCCGGACAATGATGATTTAATTTGGCGAGAGCATGTCAGAAGTGGCATTGTCCGAACCATTATTGAGGCCGCCTATCCTTATGTAGTTGAAGAAGCGAAGCAAAGTGAGCAAAAAGAAAGTGTCATTGTGATGTGCCCTGAGTATGAACATCACGAACTAGGTGCTCGAATC
Organism: uncultured Amphibacillus sp.; assembly: GCA_964581235.1. GTDB lineage: Bacteria > Bacillota > Bacilli > Bacillales > Amphibacillaceae > Amphibacillus. The sequence goes on along the minus strand of CAZONN010000193.1, from coordinate 2,140 downwards.
GTCTCAGATTTCTTCACAATCGCCGGTTATAATTCTGTCTTTATTGGAGCTCTTACACCGCTACATACATTATTAAGAGCAATTGATATTATCAAACCAAAATATCTTTCACTGAGTGTCACAAATACGTATCATTTGACGACAACTAAATCGACGATTGAAGCGGTTAAAGAATACGTGAATGAAGAGATGACCTTCTTAGTTGGTGGGAGTGCCTTTTCAATTAATCCAACCGTCTATCAAGACGTTGGAGGAGATTTTTTACTTCACACGTTTGAAGATATAAAAAATCTTCATAAGGAGGTTCAGTAAATTGAAACTAGCATTTAGTATTGCGAAACGGTTTTTATTGTCTAGCAAAGGACAAACAGCACTTATACTAATCGGTATTGTTATTGGCGTCTCGGTTCAAATATTTATTGGATCATTGATTACTGGTTTGCAATCCTCGCTTGTCGATACGACGATCGGGAATTCATCACAAGTAACCATTGAAGCGGCTGGGACAGAAAATTACTTTGATCATGATGAGAACTTACTTACTCAACTCGAACAAGATGAAAGAGTTTCTGTTATATCTGAATCTTTCAATGGATCTGGTTTCATTGTCCTTGATGATGAGGAAACGTATACAGTTCTTATGAGAGGATTCGAGTTCGAACAAGCGAACGAGATTTACGACCTTGAAAATGCACTGATTGAGGGTGGCATGCCTGAGGGTAAGAATGAAATCGTCGTTGGCACGAACTTGGCTAAAAACTTAGAGTTAACATTGAATGATACGGTTGCTTTTCTGACAACAAATTTCAATGAAGAAGAGCTAGAAATTGTCGGCATTTTCGACTTAGGTGTTGCTAACTTAAACGAAACATGGATTGTCAATCAATTAAATAGTGCACAGTCAATTTTTGATGAGGAAAACCAAATTTCAACAATTGAAATGCAAATTGAAGATGTCTTTGATGCAGACTTAATTGCAGATGATATCGAATCAAGCTTGTCTGACGATCTTGTCATCACAAATTGGAAAGAACAAAATGAACAATTACTCTCTGGTTTAACTGGTCAATCGATTTCAAGCTATATGATTCAAGTATTTGTTTTATTAGCTGTTCTATTAGGAATTGCTTCAGTGCTCGCTATCTCTGTTGTCCAGAAGTCAAAACAACTTGGAATTCTTAAAGCAATGGGGATTAAGGATCGCACAGCAAGTTTGATCTTCCTATTCCAAGGATTTATGTTAGGTGTGATCGGTAGTCTGATCGGAATTGGCTTAGGAATTGGTTTATCGTATGCATTCTCAGTTTTTGTTAAAAATCCAGACGGGACATCACTTGTGCCCTTCTTCTTAGATACTCAATTCATTGTGATTTCATTTGTGATTGCAGTGATCGCTACAACTGTTGCAGCTTTTATACCGGCTAAAAATTCGTCTAAATTGAATCCAATCGAGGTGATTAAAAATGGCTAAATTACTAGAATTAAATAATATTAATAAAGTTTACGGTGAAAAAGTTAAAAATCAAGTCTTATTTGATATTAATTTAGACTTTGAAGAGTCATCCTTTAATTCAATCATCGGTACATCTGGTAGTGGAAAATCCACGCTAATGAATATCATCGGTACCCTTGATACACCAACGAGCGGTGAAGTAATTATTGATGGTAGAAGTACAGCTAATATGAACAAAGATGAATTAGCCATTCTAAGAAATGAAACAATCGGCTTTATCTTTCAATTTCATCACCTACTTCCTGAATTTACATTGCTTGAAAATGTCTTGATGCCTTACCGAATTATGCACAATAAAGTCACCAAGGAAGCTTTGGAGTTAGCTAATGATTTAATTGAAACGGTTGGATTAACAAAAGTTAAAAATAATAAAGCAACTGATTTGTCTGGTGGTCAGCAACAAAGAGCTGCCATCGCTCGTTCACTTATCAATCGTCCTAAGATCATTTTAGGCGATGAACCAACAGGAAACCTAGATAGTGAAACAACAAAAATTGTTTTTAATTTATTGAAAAAAATCAATCAAGATTTTAAATCAACCTTTATCTTAATTACACACGATCAAAAAGTTGCTCAGTTAGCCGATCGGATCATTGACCTTAAAGATGGTAAAGTAAATATGGATAT
>CAZONN010000192.1:1739-3186 GCA_964581235.1 uncultured Amphibacillus sp. | reverse complement strand
GGAAAAGAAATCGCTAAAAAAGAGATGGTCATCGAGATGCTTAAAGAAGGAATGGATTTAAAATTAATCGAAAAAGTCTCACATTTAGATATCGAAGAAATCAAACATTTAAAGCAAAAAATCCGATAGAATTCATTTCATTATTTGATCAGAGGAGGAACAATTGATGGATGAAGTGCGCAAATTGCCAGAAGCAGATCAGATTTTTGAAATCCCAATTTCTTATGAAGAAAAAGGGAAGGAGATAGGTGTGAGAAAAGTTGCAGTAGAGATGTTGAAAAAAAATGTTGATCCCAATTTCATTGCTGAGGTCACACATTTGGATATTGACGAAATTGTAGTTTTAAAACAACAATTGCAATAATAAACAGCCCTCGAAAATTGTCCATAAGAGAGGGAACTATTGATGGACGAAGTAAGCAAATATCAGAAGCAGATCAAATCCTCTTTAGTTGAGAATTCGATCTGCTGTTTTTATTGCACTTAAATTTCTGGTGTTGAAACGGTAATCCCCTGTTCTTTAAATACCTTTTGGGCAACCTTAAGTGCATTCAGCGCACTTGGGAATCCAACATATGCAATCAAGTGAATGATGCATCCGACAATTTCTTCTGGTGTTAAACCGACACTAAGTCCCGTCTTAATATGCATCTCGATTTGAGGCTTACCTTGAGCAACAAGCGCTGTAATTGTCGTCAGTACCTTCTGTTTGTTGTCGAGTCCCGGTCGTGAATAAATATCACCAAAAGCAAACTCAACAACGTACTTTTCTAAATCGGGAGCAATATCCTTAAAGCCTGCACCAATATCCATAAACCCTGTTGGATTATCATCTGGTGACTGTGTTAGCTCCTGAATTTTATCGATCCCTTTTTGATAACGATCACTAGTCATTTAAAAATTCCTCCTCGAATTAATTAGTCAGTATATTCTAATAATAGTAGTACACCACTTCGATAAACACAAGCGAAGTGAATGATCAGACGATATTATCGGCATTAAGCATTACTATAAAAAGTTACAATCGCCTCGGAAAAATAAAAAGAAGCAACCCAATCATTGCTTCTTCTCTTAATCTATTAAATTTAAAAGTTTAGCCTTTAATCTCTTTAATATAGCGGTAAATTGTCGGTGTTGAGACTTGAAGGATATCTGCGACAATCGATACTGCACCCTTCATTGAAAAAATACCTCGATCATTTAAGACCTTCACAATTTCGGTCCGATCTGAAGGTGATAGATTATTCCTCTTTAAAGTTTCTTCTGGAATAATACTAAATATAATTTCCTCAATCGATTGAGAGAAATATTCTACTTGATTACTATCCCTATCTAAACCTGTGTGGGGTGAATCTTCATTAAGCTTCAACGTATATTGTTTCGTTTGTTCCGTTTCAACCGGATCTTCATGGATTAATCTAAATGAACTTAACTCGTCTAAAATATG
>CAZONN010000192.1:0-1639 GCA_964581235.1 uncultured Amphibacillus sp. | reverse complement strand
GTATTGCTACCTAAAACCTCAGCTAAAAAGTTAACCAACGTTTTATAAAAGCGGATTTGATTTTTCTGCATCAATCTCTCTCCTTTTCTCATAACTTCACAAAGACAGATATGAAAAAGCGTTAGTGAGCAATTATGCTCACCAACGCGATCTGTTAAATTAACATAGTATCTTACATTATAGCTCTCTTAGCCTCTTGCTTCAACAGCCGGATCGTTTTTGTCAATTTTCGCAATACCAATACCAGTTGCTGCCCAAATAACTGCGAATACGATACCAGAGTAACATACAATCGCCCATGGTAGATACGATAACGTTGCGACACCTAACGTTCCAGCCATATATGCACCGGCTGCTGTCCAAGGTAAGATCGGCTCAATAATCGTCACCGAGTCCTCAATTGAACGTGATAAGTTCTTCGTATGAAGTCCACGCTTAATATATGCAGATTTTAGTGCTTCACCCGGGATTAAGATTGAAACTTGTCCGTTACTAGTCACACTAATTGTCGTAACACCGACTAATAATGTCGTCATAATCAGACCAAAGTCACTCTTCACTCTTTTCAGTAATGCATTAATAATGATTTCTAATGAACCTGTAACCGCCATTGTACCAGCGAAAGTAATCGCTAAGATCGCAATCAGTAATGTGTTCATCATTGACATCATTCCACCACGTTGTAACAATGTTAAAATATCTGGAATTACATCAGCTTCCGTTAATCCTACCATTGAGATATCAAAACCATTTAGTGGTGCAATAACGATATTCGTTAAGTTTTGTCCTTCAAAAATCAACGCATTAAGTAAAGCTACTGCTGACGCTAGTAACATAACTGGAATTGTTGGTTTTTGCGTAGCTGCACCGTAAAGTACAACGATAATTGGAACGATATATAAAATATTCCAATTGAAATTGTTTTCTAACGTACTTAATAACGTTTCAACTGTTTCTGGAATCGCAGCACTTCCACCACTGCTCATTAACCCAACAACTAAGAAAACAATTGTTGCGGTAATGAGTGAAGGTAGTGTCGTCCATAACTGGTGCTTCACGTGATCATATAACTTAGTATCTGTCGCAAGTGCTGAAAGGTTCGTTGTATCAGATAGTGGAGATAATTTATCACCAAAATATGCACCAGATACGACGGCCCCTGCAACCATTGCAAGGTTTGCATCTAAGCCAATTGCAACACCCATAAAAGCAACACCAATTGTACCCGCAGATCCCCACGATGTACCTGTAAATAGTGACACAATTGCCGTTACAAGTAATGCTGTAACTGCTAAATAATTAGGGTTAATGATTTTCAACCCGTAATAAATCAGCATTGGAATCGTACCACCAATCATCCATGAACCAATTAAGAACCCTACTGTAATTAAAATGAGTAGTGCGGGCATTGTTTTTGATATCTTCTCGGATACACTATCCATAATATCGTCAAAAGTATACCCTAAATAAATAGCAATTCCTGCTGCTACCACTGTTACCACAAGAATTAATGGTTCAGCTGGTAATCCATAAACACCAATACCAACACCTAAAAGAACTAACATAAATAGAACAGGTGTTAATGCCAACGCTAACGATGGGGTTTTTTTCATGATGACTCCTCCTTGGTTAAATATAC
>CAZONN010000191.1:0-3228 GCA_964581235.1 uncultured Amphibacillus sp. | reverse complement strand
ATTGTTCAGGGAGTTCACCAATATATGTTGGTTGTACACCACTAGCATCAACCAAGCATGGTACTTCTACAACTGCCTTTTCTGGTAGGTTAGAGATTAAACCACCTGTATTTAACACGTTTCCACCAATTTTAATGGGTGTATTGGTTTCCATTGCTTCGATAATATATGAACCATATTCATTTGTTCGATACAGCGTCTTGGATATTCATCAAGTGGGATATTTAATTGATCAATTAATTCAGGATAATTTCTCTTGATGAAATATGGGTGATACTCTGCGTTATGCTCAGATGATTCAGTCACATAATAGCCGAACTTGTCCATTAGTTCAAAGCGAACCATGTCATTATGTTTTTCTTTTTGTTTTTCCTTAGCACGACGTTTAATTTCAGGATATAAATCTTCACCGTTACGCGAGATATCTAATAACCAAGCCATATGATTAATTCCAGCAATATGCCATTGAACATTATCTTTTGGCATCTTGAGGTGGTCTAATAGATGGTCGGCACAAACTTGTACACTATGACATAGACCAACTGTTTTAATTCCTTCTTGTAACATAACAGATGTTAGAACAGCCATTGGGTTCGTATAATTTAAGAACCAAGCATCTGGACACACTTCTCGCATATCCTTAGCAAATTTATGCATTACTGGAATAGTACGTAAATTACGGAAAATTCCCCCGATGCCTAAAGTATCTGCAATTGTTTTCCTTAAATCGTATTTATTGGGAATTTCAAAGTCAGTAATGGTACATGGGTCGTAGCCACCAACTTGAATCGCGTTAATAACATACTTTTCTCCACGTAATGCCTCTTTACGATCAGTATAACTCTTGATTGTTACTTTAGAATTTAAATTTTTCTTTAAATTATTTAACATGAGTTCAGAATCATTTAATCTTTCTTCATCAATATCAAACAGAGCAAACTCAAAGTTTTGAATAGCATCAACGGTCATACAGTCACCTAAAACATTTTTAGCAAAAACGGTACTACCAGCACCTAAAAAAGTAATTTTACTCACTTAAATCTTCTTACTTATCATCTTATCGAGATGTGGGGATTTTTCAAGCGTAAAAAAAATTAAAAAGGGTAAAATATTGCTCTTTAATTTGTAAACCAGTGATCAACTGGCATTGATAATCGTGCATTACGGTAAGCGTTAGGTGATTTGCCAGTATACTTTTTAAAAACTTTAGCAAAATAGTTGCCATTTTGATAACCAACACGAGCCGCTATTTCCTTAATTGGTGCAGGATCATTTAATAACAGTTCAATTGCCTTTTGAATTCGGATGGTTGTTAAGTATTCAATCGGCGTCAGCTTAACGTGTTTTTTAAATTGACGCGTAAAATAATATTTAGATAGGTTAGATTGCTCAACACAATCGTCAAGACTGAGATCTCGATCATAATAATCATTTATAAATGCCATTACATCTTCAATTGATTTTGGCAATGTGAGTTTAGTATTTTTCTGTTCAGAGAGACTTTCAGATAATGCCATTAAAAATTGATAGCAGAGTGAAGAAGCCTGATAGCTATTATTTAATTGTTCGTGTTCTATTTTATTAATCATTGTATAAATCATCTGAATAACAGGAGATTGCTTGGGATACGTTAATATATGCCCATCTGACTCTGTAACGTGTTGATACAACTGTTTAGCTGTTTCACCAAATACTGTATTTATAGAATTTGATAATTCTATAAACATTTACTTTGTTAGTGCGATAAAACGAATAATCTCTTATAATGTAGGAGTATGGTATCTATAAGGTGCCTAGTAAATAGGAGGAATAGTATTGTCTATAATAGAAAGAGAAGTTTTTGAAACAACAATTAACTATATTGATAATAAAGGAACCGGGCGAGCAGAGGTGTGGCGTGATACAGGTCAATCAAATCCAAAGAAATTAAAATTAAATATCCCACAAACAATCCCAGGTGAAAAGGTTAGGGTTACAGTTGAACAACCAAATCGTAGATGGGCACGTGTCTTTGCTGATGAAATATTGGAGGCATCTCCTGATCGGATTGAACCTAAATGTCCACATTTTTCACTTTGTGGGGGATGTGTATTTCAGCACTGGAATTATGAAGGACAATTACAAGAAAAAACAGATTATGTTCGTAAAAGTTTTGCAGCTCAAGGTTTTGATGAAAAAATAGTGAATGAAACAATTGGAACGGACTCTCCGTGGCGATACCGCAATAAAATGGAGTTCACCTTTGGCCGAGATGGTTCACTTGGTTTACATGAACAGGGTAACTTTAGAAATATTATTGATCTTAAGACTTGTTTAATTGCTGGAGAATCTACAGAAGCGGTCATGTTAGAAGTTTCTGATTGGGCAAAAACTCATCAATTACCTGGATATTATAAAGAAAAGCATGAAGGTCTGTTGAGACATTTAATGGTACGTCAATCCTATGCCACAGGTGAAGTGATGCTTGGCTTATTTGCAACGGAACCGCCAACCGATGCTTTAAAGTCCGTTGCTGAAGATTTGGTCGATAGAATCACAAAAAAGTTTGAACAAGTTAAAAGTTTAGTCTGGTTTGTCAACAAAGATTGGGCTGATCGCACGCAAGCAGAAGAACAATATGTTTTAGCAGGACGTGATTTTATTTACGACGAAATGTCTGGTTATCGTTACCGTTTATGGTATGATACGTTTTTCCAAACGAATCCAAGACAAGCTGAGCGTTTAGTAGATTTAGCAATTGAAATGGCTAAACCAAAAGAAACTGAATCAATGATTGATTTATTCTGTGGTGTGGGTACATTTTCACTACCATTTGCTAGTCGAGTAAAAGAACTTATTGGTGTTGAAATCGTTGAAAAGTCAATTGAGTCAGCAATCAGAAATGCTGAAGATAATGGTATTCATAATACACACTTTATTACTAGTGATGCGCGACGTGGATTTGACCAAGTGATCGAGAAGTTTGGTAGTCCTGATTTACTTATGCTTGATCCACCACGATCAGGAGCTGGCGGTAAAGTCATGCGCCGCATCGGTCGTTCAAAACCGAATCGCATCATTTACGTTTCATGTAATCCTGAGAGTTTAGCAGTGGATTTAAAAGAACTGATTCCATTTGGCTATAAAATTGATCAAGTACAACCGGTTGATCTCTTTCCTCAAACGATGCATGTTGAGTTGGTAGCATTGATGTCTAGGGTAAATGAATAAGAACTGATGAAGTGTTGA
>CAZONN010000190.1:0-3239 GCA_964581235.1 uncultured Amphibacillus sp. | reverse complement strand
ACTTATCTTAATACAAAATTGATTGGCATAGGTTACAGGGTGATTAAAGGTTCATGATAATAAGCCAACTACTCGTTACATTTGTCATTCTGGGGCAATAAACTCAAATTTTATACATCTAATCGTTATATTTAATACTTTTTTTCGTTTTTATGGGTGCTGTTGTCTGTAATTGAAGGAATTTACACGTTGATATGAATGCGTTATGTTATAGTTAAATAATCGTTATTAAAAAGTTATTGACCTTAGTGTGTCACTCAGACTATAATGTTAGTATAACCGTTAATAAATTAATTTAATTAAGTCTGATGGGAGTTGTCAACTATGAATAGAGACAAACTAATCAAGAGATTTAACGACCTCTTCCACCCTGATGAGGCGATTCGATTTTTTTTCGCACCGGGGCGGATCAATTTAATTGGTGAACATACGGATTACAATGGTGGGTATGTTTTTCCAGCTGCGATATCGTATGGAACGTACGCTTTAGCGACGAAGCGAAACGATCGAACGATCCAATTTTATTCAATGAACTTTAAGGAAAAAGGGATTATTACTGTTGATTTAGATGATCTAAGCTATGATCCAGCTGATAATTGGGTGAATTACCCTAAGGGAATGGTGCAATTTCTGATTAAAAACGGTGCTAAAATTAAGCATGGTTTTAACGTTTTATTTTATGGAAATATACCTAATGGTGCGGGGTTATCATCGTCTGCTTCTATTGAATTAGTCACTGGCGTCTTGCTTGAATCTCTTTTTGAGTTTGAACTTGATCGCATTGAACTGGTTAAGCTTAGCCAACAAGTTGAAAACCACTATATTGGCGTCAATAGTGGGATTATGGATCAATTTGCAATTGGAATGGGCAAGAAAGATCACGCGATTTTGCTTGATTGTAATACGTTAGAGTATCAATATGCCCCGATTGAATTAAATGATTATACATTTATGATCATTAATACGAATAAACGTCGGGAACTTGCCGATTCAAAGTATAATGAACGAAGAGACGAATGTGAAAGTGCATTAAGTGACCTTCAAACAGAGTTAGCAATTGATAGTCTCGGTGAATTATCAATCGACCAGTTTGAAAATTTTAAACATATCATTCAAAATGAAACTGAACGCAAACGAGCGAAGCATGCTGTCTATGAAAATCAACGTACAAAAGACGCGCTTGTTAAATTAGAAGCAGGCAATTTAAAGGCATTTGGGCAACTCTTAAATGAATCTCATCTGTCACTGCAATATGATTATGAGGTAACTGGAGTTGCGCTCGACACGCTCGTTCAGGCCGCTTGGGATCAAGCTGGTGTTTTAGGTGCGCGAATGACAGGTGCTGGTTTCGGTGGTTGTGCAATTGCGCTTGTTGCTAAAGATAAGGTCGACAGTTTTAAAGAGAATGTCGCAAAAATTTATCACGAAAAAATTGGCTATCTACCAACGTTCTATCAAGCGGCAATTGGTGACGGGGCAAAGGAATTAAAATAGTTAGGAGGATGTTAAGATGAAGATTTTAGTTTTAGGTGGTGCGGGTTATATCGGCTCGCATGCAGTTTATCAGTTAATTGAGCAAAATCATCAAGTCGTTGTCATTGATAATTTATCAACGGGACACAGGGAAGCGATTCACCCTGAAGCAACTTTTCATTTAGGTGATATACGTGATCTTGATTTTTTAAGAAGTGTTTTTAAAAGTGAGCAAATTGATGCGGTGATCCACTTTGCGGCTAATTCATTAGTTGGCGAATCGATGGAAAAACCACTTATGTATTACGATAATAACGTTTACGGAACGCAAGTCGTCCTGCAGGCAATGGTTGAGTTCGATGTGAGATCAATTGTCTTCTCATCAACAGCTGCAACATATGGCGAACCAGAAACTGTTCCTATTACAGAGAATTTGCCAACACGTCCAACGAACACATATGGTGAAACGAAATTAGCGATGGAAAAAATGATGCATTGGTGTCGCGAAGCACATGATATTGAATATGTTTCATTAAGATATTTTAACGTTGCGGGTGCTCGTGAAGATGCAAAAGTTGGTGAAGATCACGATCCTGAGACACACCTTATTCCAATAGTTCTGCAAGTAGCTCTTGGCAAACGTGAGCATATTACTATTTATGGCGACGATTATCAAACAGATGATGGGACATGTATCCGTGATTATATTCATGTCGAAGATTTAATTGACGCACATATAAAGGCTGTTGAATATTTAGCTGATGGTGGCGAAAGTCAAGTCTTTAATCTAGGAAGCTCGCAAGGTTTTTCTGTTAAAGAAATTATTGAAGCTGCACGTCGAGTAACTAATCATCCTATTCCGGCGAAAATTGGTGCACGTAGAGCTGGGGATCCAAGCACATTGATTGCATCTTCTGATAAAGCGACTCAAATTTTGAATTGGCAACCTACGCGCACTAATATTGATCGAATTATAACAGATGCTTGGCGCTGGCATCAGGGTCATCCAAATGGTTATCTGGAGGGAAAGTGATGATTGGTTTAACAATTGAACAACTTATTAGTAAAGTCATTGGTTCTGGCTTAAAAACCGAACGCGATCGGATATATTGCCGCAATCAAATTCTTGGTTTGCTAAAACTCGATTCGTTCGAACAGCCAGAGACAGTTGATACGAATGCAACGATTCCAGAATTATTAAAAAAATTAGTTGACGATGCTGTAGCGCGCGAGATTATTACTGAGGCATTAGATGATCGCGATCAGCTGGATAGCCATATTATGAATGTATTTTTACCAAGTCCCTCTGCGCTTAATGAGAAATTCAATCAGCTTTATCTTGAAGATCCTATTGAAGCAACAGATTTTTTCTATCAATTAAGTCAGACGAGCAACTATATTCAAACTGAACGGATCGCAAAAAATATTCATTTTGAGACAGATACTGACTTTGGCAAAATTGATATTACGATCAATTTATCGAAACCAGAAAAAGATCCTTTGCAAATCAAGCGTGAACGGGAAATGAAACAGACAGGTAATTATCCAAATTGTGTCCTTTGTAAAGAAAATGAAGGATATGTCGGTCGTATCGGTCATCCCGCTCGTTCTAATCATCGTTTGATTGACTTAAATATTTTAGATCAAGAGTGGTTTTTTCAGTACTCGCCTTACCTTTACTATAATGAACACAGTATCGTTTTAAGCAAAAAGCATGAACCAATGGTGATCAAAAAAGAGACATTTAGTCGCTTATTTAGTTTTGT
>CAZONN010000189.1:0-3244 GCA_964581235.1 uncultured Amphibacillus sp. | reverse complement strand
ATGAAATAAATTAAAAGGTGTACATGTGGTTAAACCATTCATGTACACCTCTTTTAATTTATACTCACACCGACCGCCGATACATTTAACTTTAACGGCTCAATCCCTACTTCTCGCCATAACCGATAAATTTCCTCAATCTTATTAGCTTGTTTAATGAAGGCTATCCCACAATCTCCGCCACCTGCCCCCGATGTTTTTGCACCACCAAAAGGAGATGCAGCTTCAATTAGATTGCTTAATTTAGGCGTTTCAATTGGCACATTTGCCTCAATCCCCAATAAACGTAAAGCACTTCTGTTTTTTTTCATTCCAGCAATAATTTTATCCAATTCACCCGTTTGAAAACCACTAATCATTTGTTCAACAGCTGTTTGACTCATCTTTAAAAAATAACGATAGTGATTAGGTTGATTCATTTTTAATCGATGAACTTTTGCAACCATCGGTGCTGTCCTTGCCGTTTCTTGCGTCCAGCCAATTAAAAAATGAAGTGGATCTGGTTGTTTAAGTGGCGCGATTTTCAACCCGGGCCAATCAGCTTCAACAAGCGATTTGACATTGCGATCTTGTTTCAATTGCCCCACTAACCATTCGCTATCAAAGGTACGGTAGTTAATCCAGCCACCATATGTAGAAGCTGCGATATCTGCACAAGAACCATTCCCCTGTGCTCTAAAATGTGCAATTGAAGCAAGCTTAAAAATCGTTAATTGATCTTCAGTCTGCTCACGCTGATCCGAATATTTAAGTAATGCCGTCAAAAATGCAACAGACAAAGCAGCACTCGATCCAAGCCCATACTTTTTTCCTGAACTTGAATCAAGCTCACTTGTCACCAAAATATGAACAGGTGAATGCCCACTTGTGTAAGCATAAAATGTATCTAAAATATGTTTAATAAACCTCAACCGAGGGTGATACTTTTTGAAGATAGCCAGCCCAGCATTTTCATTCCACTGTATATCATTTAATTTCATTTCAGGTAAATCTAAACGATTAAATGGACTCGGCTGAATATCTACAGATAAATAACGATCAACCGCCACAACGATACTATCTTGATTCGTCTCCGTAATCGCATATTCACCTGCAATAAACAACTTCCCTGGCGCTCGAACTGTATACCGTTCAGCATTCATGTTGCTCTCTCCTATCATATCTCTAAATAACTCACACCCGGACCAATCTTACAACGATAAATCGTCTGAACAACATTTAATTTCATTAAGGTATCAAAAATCTGTTGTTCATATTCAGGCTGACAAACCACTTTAACATTTGGCCCTGCATCAATCGTAAAGTAAGCCTCAATTCCTGCCTCTCTAAGTGCTTGAACAGCCTCCATTACTTGAACCGTTGAACTTTGCCAATACATAAATGGCGGATTAGCCCCAAGGGTCGTCGCATGCATTCTTAACGCATTTCGCTCTAACGTCTCACCTAAATGAGTGAAATCACGCCCAGCAATCGCTACTTTCGCCTCAACTAAATCAGCTGCAACAGCCTCTAACCAACCAGCAAAAAATGGTGATGTCTCTACTGTTCGCTTCATCCCCTCACGACTCAACACTTTCTTCACTTCATGCGTCACCTCAACCGACAACACACGCAGATCCCAAGCGCCCTGTTCTAAAACCGGGACAGCATAACAGTCAGAACCATCAACCTTATCCCCCTTTTGCCACTCAACAAACCCGCCATAAATCGAACGACTCGCCGAACCCGAACCTTGGCGCGCCATTTTTGACAATTCCTGTTCTGAAAAATTCACCCCAGTCGCCTTCATGGCAGCCGCAGCTAGAGCCGCATAACCTGATGCAGATGACGCAAAACCAGCAGCCGTTGGGACATGATTAACCGAATCAATCAACGCATAGCGTGATTCCCCTGTATAACGACGGATCTTATCCATGAACAGACTCACCTTTTCTGTCTCACGCTGATCCATTTTCGCCCCATCCAAAATAAACTGGTCACTCTTTAATTTTGAATCAAATTCAACCATTGTCTCTGTATAAAATTGATCTAACGTCATCGACAAACTATTATTAGTCGGCAAAAAAAGCGCCTCATCACGTTTTCCCCAGTACTTTATCAATGCAATATTTGTATGTGCACGAGCCTTAGCTCTCATAACTCATCACCTCATTCGCAACTTTGCAATACCATGTGCGCGAAGCACCTGCATTCAATAATGCCTGTTCAACTACTATAGCTTTGTCAGCAGAATCAACTAGCGCAAACATACAACCGCCTCGTCCACCACCTGTTAATTTCGCACCAAGTGCACCTGCCTCTTTGCTTACCTTCACATAATAATCTAACCCTGGATCACTGACATTAAGCGCTTGTAACTCAATATGTGCCTGATCAAGCAACTGACCTAATTCATTTAACGAACCCGACTCCATCACTTGACGAGCTTTTGTCGTTAACTGGCCTAATCGCTCAATCCGCTGCTTTGTTATTTGTTCTGACTGCCGATATTGTTCTTTCACACTAGCAACAGATGCATGCGTATCACCAATTCGACCCGTATCAGCAACAACTAAATGCAACGGCTGACCCACCTTAACTTGTTCAACTTGTTGGCCACGCTGAAAGAAAATTGGATGATCATGTGTTGTCGCTTCCCGATCAATGCCACTTGGCGTCCCATGAGCATACTTTTCTGCTAAATCAACAAACTTCTTTAAAACCTCTTGACTAAGATCTTCTTTGAAAAAGTTGTACAAACATCGAACTAAAGATACTGCAATTGCAGCACTTGAACCGAGACCCCGACCAATTGGGATTAAAGAATCCAATTCAATTTGAAAATTAATGATTGGCTGACTGAGCTGTTGACAAACAGCCTTAACACACTCAGCGAGACCCTTCATTTTATCTGGCATCTGTTCAAGCTCTCCAGAATAAAAATCACTAATAAACTGCACTGTTCCTTCATATGATTTGACCATTGCTTTAACAATTAATGTATCAAACGGTATCGCAATCGCCGGTTCATTGTAGACAACTGCATGCTCACCCATTAAAATTAACTTACTGTGCGCTTGGCCGATTGCGCTTTCTCTAGATGCTTTCATCATTCAATTTACCTCTCTTTAATTAAGCCGTAACATATCTCTACTTGCTTATTCTACTATCGAACACGTTCTCTCTATCTACTCTATTATATTTTACTTACCGACCTTAATCAATGATATCGACTAATCCACCACATGAACCAATATAACACATC
>CAZONN010000188.1:0-3258 GCA_964581235.1 uncultured Amphibacillus sp. | reverse complement strand
TTTACCATGTGATTCAACTAATTTACTGTGTTCACGTAGGTGTTCAAAAGGTGGTTCACTTTCGTGAATAATCCAATTTGATGGCAAATCAAGGGCAAAAGCCGACTCTATTGCCCAATGGCATAAAATGGTGTTAGCGACTACAACATTGACATTTAATCGACCAATATGTTGGTTTATTTTATTCAGCGCATCTTGATAACTTCTTTCATCTTTAGCTGAGAAAAGACTCATTATATTCGCATCTAAAATCTCAACTTTAATTCCTTCACTCTCATAGGCATCACTTAATTCGCCATCAAAAGGTGACAATACAACGGGTTCAATGTCACCTTGTTGTTTAAGACCTTTTGCGATTTCATACATAATCAAGGGCGCACCCTCGTAATTTAGATTATGTGTAACAAATAAGCATCTAAATTTTTGATGGTTTAAATTCGTACTTGTACGCGTGCTGATTGAAAAATCAAAGGCTTCATCGGTTAAATTGATGTTGTAAAATGGATCTCGCCAACTTTTATACTTTCTAATAAATGCAGCCTCTTCTGAAGGCTTGTCATTTCCAACGCCTATACCACGTGTGACACCTTCGTAATGATACAACTCTGCATTCGGCGCCAATACGTTGCGATAACCCGCTTGAGTTAGACGAAATCCATAGTCACAGTCATTATATGCTACCGAAAAGTCTACATCATCGAACCCGCCCATATCTAAGAAAAGCTTTTTAGGCGTGAGCATGCATGCGGCTGTCATTGCGGAAAAATTCTTGATGGATCTCGCATAATTTAAGTACCCGTTTGCATCACCCTCAATTAATTTTAATGCGGGTGCAGGCAAGCCATAAGCAGAAACGCGATTGACTATACCAACATGTTGTAACTTACCATTGCCGTAATAGAGTCTTGCGCCAACAGAACCTATACCTTCTATTTGCACTAGCCCCATCATCTGACTTAACCATTCAGGAGTGATAACTTTAACATCGTTATTTAGGAATAGGACATAGTCTTCTGCTACCCGTTTAGCCGCTTCATTATTGATATATGAATAACTAAACTGGCCATTTGGAGAAGCAATATGCAGAATGGTGTGTTTGGTTTTTTTGAAATAATCTTTTATATCATCATCTGTGCTTTCATTGTCGATAATGTAAACCTTATAATTCTTGTATTTTGTTTGCTCAATTGAGTCGAGAGCAACCTTAAGGACTTCAAACTTATTTTTCGTGGGGATGATAATGGCTACGTCAGGTCCCTCATCTGAGAATTCTATCGAATAAATTTGTATTCCATTGTCAGTTAACTGAGTAAAAACTCGCTCAAAGTTGATGCCTGATAGCGTTAAGTAATCAGATATCAGTTTGCTGTGGTTTTTTTCAATGAAATTGACTGGTTTTGCATGATATAGAATATTAGGTATATGACCAACCTTACGCTTTTGCAATATTGCTTCGAAAGGTAAGATATCTATTAAAGATGAAAACGCCAAAGAAGATTGCTGAATTAAATCCTTTTTAGCATAAACTAGAGATCCTAAATAGTAAGGTTGAGACAATAAAAGTTCAGGCGAAAAGTCTGGTTTAAACTCTGGTCGCTGTCTTTTACCATTCAACACATAATCATGATCTGTATAAATCAATGAGTAATCATCTATATTTAGATGACTTGCTATATGGTAGAGCAGATCTGGTTCTATTTTTACTTCGGCTTCGATTAAGACAAAATGTTCATGGCTTAATCTATCAATTACTGCTTCCGCTTCCTTACTGCATTCAACTTGAATACGTTGAAAAGCATGCACTGGGATTTCTTTTATGAATTTTGATTCTAATGGTTCGTCCAAAATCAGTGTCGCAGTCCAATATGGATAAACTTGGTCTATTAAATTATCTATAGTGGACTTTACTGTTTCTTTGCGAAGCTTGATAATTAAATGGAAATGTTTTATTTTATCTGATTGTTTTTTAGCATTTGACTCTATTAATCTAAAAGCCGGAACTAATTTATTATCAACAATGCAATCCGCAAAATCTTTTGAATGCGCTTCATTGTCAGGCAGATGGATATTCAACTTTGCTAATTTTCTTGATGCTGATGCCCAATAGCCGTGTTGCTGAATTTTTAAATCATTCCAGGCAAGAATATTCCGATTACTTGTTATTAATGGATATTTATTTGCACCAAAATTGTCTTCAAAGACAATGCTTGAAAAACAATAACAATCTAATTCATCTGGCTCTTTGAAGAAAAAGAGTATATTTTTCAACATTAAATCCTGTGAATATTCGTTTAATTCCATAAATAGTGATTGATGCTGCTGTAAATAATCATAAACAAACTCAACGGCACCTTGGTGCAATTTAGCTAGATTTAAATTTGAATTTCTATCAAAAGAAACACTATCATAAATAGGCTGTAAATCTTTATCTATGCCAATTACTGATGGATGTGTTGCTGAAAAAAACAACTCGAAAAGTTGAACATTGTTAAAGAAGTCGCTATTTAGTGGGTGACTACTATCTATGTATGTATGATAATGAAGATCAGCTTTAGCTAATTCATTTATCTTTTTGTTAACAATGAAATAAATACCTTCTACTGAAATATTGGCCACCTTTTTCAAGGTTGGTTGTAATGATCCAGCATAGCCAATATCTACAATTGCAGATTTATTTGTCATACCTGACTTTTTAATATAGGCGTTGAAAGCCTGATATTTATCATTATTTGCTTTAATAATAAAAGAAGATATTTCAGTTATAAAATCTATAAACTTCTTATGGTTTTTATGCTGTATCACTTCATCATCATAACTAGTAAAACCAAACTGTTTAAGCTTTGGCTTACAAAGATTAAACATATCTAGATCAAAACTAAAGCGATAAGTAAGTAAATGCCTTAGTGTCGTCGGAAAATAATCCTTATTGGCTACAGTTAATATAGCATCAACATCAACAAGTGTAGCACTGTAGGATAAAAGCCTAGAAGAGAAAAAATATTCAGATTTTGGTAGGCTTGGAATATTTGCTTGCAGTTGATCGTAGATTTGCTTTAAATAGAATCCATCACGGGAAATAAAGTATATTTTGTCATATTTGTTTTTTATATGTTCCGATTTATGATTTAAAGTATTTAATATTTCCGCTATCGACTTGTTAAATTCATTAAATTCATCGCTATAACTTTCCACAGCAAGTAAAAATTCATTGTATAATTGTTTATTTTTTAATTCCCATTTTTCGTTAATAATTCTAGC